>JBGSKB010000633.1:0-2478 GCA_041741395.1 Melioribacteraceae bacterium | reverse complement strand
GATTTAATTATAATTAGAGGAACAAACCACTATCCTCAAGATCTTGAATCAACAATTGAAAATTGTCATAATTTATTACGTGCAGGTAATGTTGCAGCATTTTCAAATGAATATGAAAATGAAGAACGGCTTGTTATTGTTGCAGAAGTTAGAGAAAAACAAAATGTAAATTGGTTAGAGGTTGTTGAGTCAATTAGAAATTCTGTTATTACAGCTCACGGAATAACCCCTTATAAAATTGTTTTACTAAAATCGAAATCAATTCTAAAAACATCAAGTGGTAAAATTAAGAGGAATGCCAATAAAAATGCATTATTAAAAAACGAACTTGAAATAATATATGAATGGGATTTTAATCAAACTATTGATTCTAAAATAAATAGCCTAAATAAGGAAATTGTATTTGAGACGAATAATAAGAATAAAGAACAAATTGTTGAATTTATATCGAAAAAAGTATCAGAAGAATTAAAAATTCACATAAATGAAATCGATAAAGAAAAACCATTTAGTGAATATGGATTTGATTCGGCAAAAAGTTTATCTCTTGTAGGTGAACTTGAAGAATTTATAAACTATACTCTTGAACCTACATTATTATGGAATTATCCCACTATAAATAAATTGGCAAATTTTTTAAGTACAGAAAAAACAAAAGATGAACCCAAAACAGATTTATTAAAGTTTACAGGAACGGAAAAATTTGAAGAAATTGTTTCATCACTTTCTGATAAGGAAGCAGAGGAATTATTACTTATGAAACTTAATTCAGAAAATTTGGATAGTTAAGTAATGAATAACGCAAGTGAATTAAATAACATGTCACCAATAAAAAGAGCTCTTTTAGCAATTAATAAGTTGCAAAATGAGCTTAAAAAAACAAAGGAAAAGCAAAATGAACCGATTGCAATAATCGGTATTGGTTGCAGATTTCCATTTGCTGAAAATCCGTATGAATTTTGGGATCTTTTAGAAAAAGGTAAAAACGGTATTGATTTAATTCCTAAAGAGAGATGGGATATAAATGAATTTTATAGTGAAGATTTTTCTGAAAAAGGAAAAATGACTACTAAATGGGGAGGTTTTCTAAAAGATGTTGATAAATTTGATCCCAAGTTATTTGGTATATCACCAAGAGAAGCTAACTATATGGATCCCCAGCAGAGAATCCTTTTAGAGGTAGTTTGGCAGACATTTGAAAATTCTGGTATTCGAATTGACAATATTAAAGGTTCAAAAACTGGTGTATTTATTGGCATTGGAAATAATGATTATTCGCAATTTACTTACGGAAATTATTATGAAAATAGCAGTTATACTGGACTGGGAAATGTGAGTTGTATTTCTGCTAATAGAATTTCCTACATACTTGATTTAACCGGTCCAAGCATAGCTATAGATACAGCTTGTTCGTCTTCCTTAGTCTCAGTGCATCTTGCTTGTAAAAGCCTTTTAAACGGTGAATCAGAAATAGCAATTTCAGGCGGTATAAATCTAATATTATCTCCTGATGCACATATTTCTTTTTCTCAAGCTCAAATGATGTCTCCTGAAGGAAAGTGCAAAACATTTGATGAATCTGCTGATGGATATGTGAGAAGTGAAGGATGTGGAATCGTTTTATTAAAACGATTATCAGATGCAGAAAAAGATGGGGATAACATATTAGCTGTAATCAAAGGCTCATCAGTTAACCAAGATGGTAAAAGCAATGGAATATCAGCTCCAAATAAATTAGCACAAGAAAAAGTTATTAGTGAAGCGATAAAAGTATCAAATATAAATATTGATGAAATTGATTATATAGAAACCCATGGAACGGGAACAAAATTAGGGGATCCGATTGAAGTACAAGCTTTAAGTGAAGTTTTTAGAAATCGAAAAAATAGTAAAAAAATAATTCTTGGTGCACTTAAAACAAATATTGGTCATACAGAAGCTGCCGCAGGAATTGCTGGGTTGATTAAGACTGTACTTTCAATTAATAATGGATTGATACCTAAAAACTTGAATTTTAAAAAGATCAATCCGTTAATTCCCATTCACGAAATTCCGTTTCAAATTGCTACTGAGAATATAGAGTGGAAAAGAAGCGAAAGAAAAAGAATTGCTGGCATAAGTTCATTTGGTTTTGGAGGTACCAACGCACATATAATAGTTGAAGAATTTCCAACTGAAAATATTAAATCTCTAATACCTAAAAGACCTTACCACTTGATCACACTTTCTGCAAATGAAAGAAAAACTTTAAATTTCTATTTAAATTCTCATAAAGATTATTTAACAAAATTTGAAAATGTTGATCCGGGTAATTACAGTTATTCGGTAAATTCCGGTAAGAAAAAATTTGATTATAGAGTTGGAATTGCATTTCAAAATGTTAAAGAATTGGCAAGCAAAATTGATAATTTCATAAAAAATGAGTTTGAAAACGATCCATTTATCAATACAATTGAACCAAATAGAAATAATAAAATT
>JBGSKB010000632.1:0-3578 GCA_041741395.1 Melioribacteraceae bacterium | reverse complement strand
ATCATAAACTTTTAAAGTTACATGTTCATCTTTGGGAAGTGAATAATTTATTGTTGTTGTTGGATTAAGCGGATTGGGATAATTCTGACTCAATTCAAAATTTTCCGGAATTAAATTGTTATACTCCATAAATTATTTTTTGCACATTTATAAAATTTCTATGAATTTATGACTTCGCAAATTATTGCTCATAGGGGAGAATCTTACGAGGCTCCGGAAAATACTTTGGCTTCCATAAATTTAGCTTGGAAAAATGGCGCAGATGCAGTTGAGGTTGATGTTCATTTAAGCAAAGATAATCATGTTGTGGTTTTTCATGATAAAACTCTTAAACGAGTTGGGGGAATTAGTAAAAAAGTAAAATGTCTAACTCTTGCCGAATTAAAAAAAATTGATGTTGGTTCTTGGAAAAATAAAATATTTAAAAATGAAAAAATTCCAACTCTTAAAGAAGTTTTGGAAACCATTCCAAATAATAAAAAACTAATTGTAGAAATTAAATCAGATTATAAAATCCTACCTTTTTTAAGGAAAGATATTGGGTCTTTAAAACTTACAAATGAACAAATTGAAATTATATCTTTTAAATATGATGTTGTATCCAAAGCAAAGGAATTATTTCCAAACAAAAAAATATTTTATATCGCAAATCTTGATTATAATTTGTTCACTAAATTAATTTGCCCTTCGGTTAAAACATTAATTTTAAAAGCAAAAAGAGCAAATTTGGATGGTTTAAATGTTTGGGCTGGTAAAATTTTAACGGAAGATTTTATAAAAAATGTAAAATCTGCAAATCTACTTTTATATACATGGACGGTTGATGATTCGGAAAAAATAAAAAAGTTAATTTCTTTGGGAGTTGATGGAATCATAACTAATAAGGTTTCTTTCTTAAAAAAACTTTTAATCAAATAATGTTTTCAGAAGTGAGTAAAACACTTGACAGATCATCTATTCTTCCTTATATTCTCTATTAAATTCATAGACATATAAAAATGCTATCCAACAAAGCAAAATATGGATTAAAAGCTCTTATACCACTTGGCAAAAATTTTGATAAACAAGCTTTGCTAATTTCGGAAATTTCGGAAAGTGAAAACATCCCTAAAAAATTCCTTGAACAAATCTTACTAGATCTTAAAAACAAGGGATATTTGCAAAGTAAAAGCGGACGAAACGGTGGTTACTGGCTTATCAGAAAACCGCAAGAAATTTATTTAGGCGATGTTGTAAGAATTTTGGATGGACCATTAGCCCCTGTTCAATGTGCAAGTTTAACGGCTTATGCGCCTTGTCAAGATTGCGATGTTGAGACCTGTAAAGTAAGATTTTTAATGAAAGATGTTCGTGATGCTATTTCTAATATTCTTGATAAAAGAACACTTTTTGATATGATAAACGAGAAATAATTTTTTTGTTCGTATTGTCTACTGTTTTAGTAGAGATTAAAAATTCAGAAAGATTATTATTCACTCAAAAATAAATTGAAATTTATAAAACGAATTGAGGAGAAATAAAATGAAAAAGTGGTTTTTTACAAAAATATTCTCAACAATTATTCCTCTGGTTTCCATACTGCTCTGTTTTAATTGCACTGATTCTTCAAATTCCAAAACACCAAAAGTAATTTCAATACTTAATGTATCTTACGATCCCACAAGAGAAATGTACCAAGAATTTAATATCGCATTTTCAAATTATTGGAAAGAAAGAACTGGTGATTCATTAATAATCAACCAATCACATGGAGGCTCAGGTAAACAAGCTAGGTCTGTTATTGATGGGCTCGAAGCCGATGTTGTAACACTTGCGCTTTCATATGATATTGATGCAATTGCTGAAAAAGGAAAAATGATTAGTCCGGATTGGCAAAAACGATTGCCGAATAATAGCTCCCCATATACATCATGTATAGTTTTTTTGGTTCGCAAAGGAAATCCTAAAAACATTAAAGATTGGGAAGACTTAATAAAGAAAGGTGTATCGGTAATTACTCCAAATCCTAAAACTTCCGGTGGTGCAAGGTGGAATTATCTTGCTGTCTGGATTTATGCAAATGAAAAATTTTCCGGCAACGAAAATAAAATAAAAGAATTTATGAAAAACGTCTTTAAAAATGTTCCAATTCTAGATACTGGGGCAAGGGCTGCAACAAACACATTTGTACAAAGAAATATTGGTGATGTTTTCTTATCGTGGGAAAATGAAGCAATTCTTGTTTTAAATAAATTTGGGAAAGGTAAATTTGAAATAGTCTATCCTTCAATTAGCATTCTTGCAGAGCCAACTGTGGCTTATGTCGATAAGTTTACCGAAAAACATAAAACATTAGAATTAGCAAAATCATATTTGGAATATCTTTATTCCGAAAAAGGACAAGAAATTGTTGCTAAACATTTTTTCCGACCAACAAATTTGGTTGTATTCGAAAAGTATGCTCAACAATTTCCCAAATTAAAACTTTTTACAATTGATCAAAAATTCCGTGGGTGGAAAAATGCTCAGAAAATTCATTTTAGTGATGGTGGAACTTTTGACGAAATATTTATCGGAAATAATTAATGAGTAGCACTATTACTCTTTCTAAAAATAAAAAAAATCATACATTGCCTGGTTTTGGATTAACGCTCGGTTTTACTGTTTTTTATCTTTCGTTAATTCTTATAATTCCACTTTCAACGGTTTTTTTAAAAACTTTTACATTAAACTGGGAAGAATTTTGGAACATTGTTTTTGATAAACGAGTTATTGCTTCATATAAATTAAGTTTTGGTACTTCGTTCATTGCTGCGCTTATTAACACATTCTTCGGATTTATTGTAGCGTGGGTATTGGTTAGATATAAATTTCCAGGTAAAAGAATATTTGATTCTCTTGTTGATTTGCCATTTGCGCTTCCCACAGCAATTGCTGGAATAAGTTTAACAACCATCTTTGCAACAGACGGATTTTGGGGTTCTGCATTACAAAAAATTGGAATTACAGTAGTATTCACTGAGCTTGGAATTATAGTTGCGCTAATATTTATTGGATTACCTTTTGTGGTTAGAACAATTCAACCGGTTTTACAAGATCTGGAAAAAGAGGTTGAAGAAGCTGCTGCTTCGTTAAATGCAACTCGATGGAAAACTTTTACTAAAATTATTCTTCCCGAATTAAAACCGGCAATAATAACAGGTTTTACTCTTGCCTTTGCACGTGCTTTGGGAGAATATGGTTCTGTTGTATTTATCTCCGGAAATATGCCGATGAAAACTGAAGTTACGTCTTTACTTATAATGACTAAACTTGAGCAATTTGATTATCCGGGAGCAACAGCTATTTCAGTTACGATGTTATTAATGTCGTTTGTTGTTCTGTTAATAATAAATTTGATACAATATTATTCAAAGAAATAAATGCTGTGAGTACAAATACACAAATAATAAAAATTAGTAAAGCAAAAACAACGGAATCATTTTTAGTGAAATGCATACTTATTTCAATTGCAATTGTTTTTTTGACTTTATTTCTTCTTTTACCATTATTCACCGTATTTCATGAAGCTTTCTCAAGCGGAATTAAGTTTTACTTTT
>JBGSKB010000631.1:0-8861 GCA_041741395.1 Melioribacteraceae bacterium | reverse complement strand
AAACCGCCTACTGCCGCAATTTTGTTACCGGCACTGAAAAAAGTAAAACCTACAATTATGGTTTCTGTTCCGCTCATTATTGAAAAAATTTATAAAATGAAAATTTTACCGGAAATTAATAAAAAAGCAGTTACACGAAATTTGTATAAAATTCCTCTTCTTAGAAAAAAAATTAACGGTGTAGCCGGTAAAAAATTACAAGGAACTTTTGGCGGAAGTTTAAGAATGTTTTGTATTGGCGGTGCGGCTTTAGCAACTGATGTAGAAAAATTTTTAGTTGAAGCGAAATTTCCATATGCAATGGGCTACGGCTTAACGGAAACTTCTCCGCTTGTTACCGGGACAGATAATTTTGGAGTTAGATTGGGTGCCTCGGGAACAACACTTTACGGAATGGAAGTTAAGATTGTTGATCCGGATCCAACCACAAATGAAGGTGAAGTTTATATTAAAGGTCCTAATGTAATGAAAGGATATTATAAAGATCCGGATAAAACTGCTGAAGTTTTAAGCAAAGACGGATGGTTCAAATCCGGCGATCTTGGCTATATTGATAAAGATGGATATTTATTTTTAAAGGGAAGATCAAAAAATGTAATAATTGGAAGTAACGGAAAAAATATTTATCCCGAAGAAATTGAATCTGTAATCAATGAAAATAATAATGTTTTAGAGTCTTTAGTTTACGAGTCGGAAAAAAAATTAATTGCACGAATTCATTTAAACTATGAAGAATTGGATAGAGAATTTGGTATTCAAAATGTTAAAGAATCAGATGCAAGAAAAAAAGTTGATGAACTATTAAATGAAATTTTAGTAACCGTAAATAAAAGAGTTTCAACATTTTCAAGAATTAACAAAATTGTTGAACAGCCGGAACCTTTTGAAAAAACTCCGACGAAAAAAATTAAAAGATATTTGTATAATTAATTTTTATTTTTGTCAGAATTTAGTGATTCAAAATATCTGCGGATTAAATCTTGATAATCTTTCGAGTATCCTTCCTTTATTGCTTTAATAAGCTCTTCTCTTAAAATATCTTTGGCTTGCTGATTTGAAAGAATAATTTTATCCGGTGAAGTCAAATCAAATAACTTTCCTTCTTTAGATTCTCTCTTTTCCTCATAATCTCTTTCATTTATAGAACGTTGAGCATCAAGAAGTCGTGATAATATTTTATCTTGTTTCTTGATAAGATTATCATCAATTTTTTGAGTATTCATTTCGGAAACAACTTCTTTCATCTCATTTAAAACAGATTCTAAATTTGTCGCAAGTTTTTTTGATTCGCTTGATTCTTTCGCTTCTCTATTTAAATCTTGTAATGATTTTTGAATTGCACTTTGCTGCTGAGCTAATCTTTGCAATTGCGCCCTTTGCTGCATTGATAATTGCCCTTGCTGCAGCATTTGCGTTTGCTGATTTAATCCCATTTGCTGTTGAGCAAGTTGTTGAAGCTGCTGCATAAGCGACATCATTCCGCCGCCTTGTCCACCTCCCTGCATCATACTTTGTAATGAATTTTGCATTATTGATGCAGCTTCATTCAAATTTTTCATTGCTTCACTTTGTTCTTTTGAAGAACCCATTCCATTTTTATTTTGCAAACCGTTTAAAGATTCCATCATATTTTTTTTTGCATCGCCAAGCGCTTTACCCATTTCCGGACTAACAGCAAATGTTTTCTGAGAAAGATTATCCAATTGCTTAAGAATATTATCCAGATTTTGCTGAAGATCCATTTGGTTCTGCATAAATTCAGAATATTGATTTTGCTGTGAAGAAGAATTATCCAATTTATTTTTTAAACTTTCCTGCTCTTTCGATAAATCAATAATATTATCAATTGCTTTCAACATTTTTTGCAATATTAATGATTGATTTTTTTGCTGCATTTGCTGCTGCATACTTTGCAAATCATTTTTCATTGAATTCATATTTTGCGAAAGCTGTTGTTGAAACTGCATTGCATTTTCGAAATTTTGTTTCTGTAATTCCTCTAAAGATTTCTGCGATAGTTCTTCATTATTTTGTTCTTCAAATTTTCTATTTACATCTTCCATTTGCTGGACTGGAGTATTTTCAACTTCCTTCATTTTTTCACTTAACTTTTTCATCTCTTCTTTTAAATCAGAAATTTCTTTATCAACATTCTTTTGTTCATTTGATAATTCATTTTGTTTGCTTAAATCATTCTTAGAATTTTTATCGTTTGTATTTTTTTTAAGGTCTTCCAAACTCTCAACAATTTTTTCCGTTCGTTTAACTATTTCATCCATCTTTTGTTCAATCTGGATTTGCTTCAATAGATTCAACGTTCTTTCAATACTTTTCTGAAAAACTTTTTCATTCATTGTTAAATTCTCTAAAGAATTTTGAACTTTTTCGCGCATTAAATCCTTCAAAGAATTTTGCAAATTTTCAAAAGCCTTTTTTAATTCTTCGCTATTCAGTTCATCAAATAAATTTTGGAGTTCTTCATACTTTTTCATTGTCTCTTCAGAAAGCAAATTATTCTGCATAAGTTTATCTTGCATTTCTTCCAAGTTATTTTTTACCTCTTCAATTTTTTGTGCAACCTCTTCAAATTTTTTAACTAATTGTTCAATTCTTTCTTTTTCGTTCCAATCAATTTTTGCTTCATTTTGTTTTAATTCATTATTTATTTCATTTAACTCAAGCTTTAATTCTTCTGCTTCTTTCATTGTTTTAGCTAATTCATCAATTGCATTTTCTTGAGTGTTTTCCACTTCTGCAAAAAGTTCATTTAAAGTTGGAATTCTAATTTTGAAAAAGTTACTTCTCGTTTGTTTTGGACCGCTAATATTATCATTATCAAAAACATCAATAAAAAAAGTAACAATATTATTTTCTCTTAAAAATAGATTTGTTAAATCCCAATTGAAGAAAAGTGATTGTTCAAGTTCCGATTTATTTATTGTTAAATTTATTTGATGGAATTTTTGATCAGAATTATCATCATTTGTTTGAGAAATATTATAATTAAGAACGCAATTTGAAAATCCGAAATCATCTTTAATCGTGTAATTAATATTTATCAAATTGTTTTGTGGAAGTAAAGAATTCTGTTCGGGATTTGTAATTTCAATTTCCGGGAATTCATCGGGAATAATATTTATGGAATAATAAATTGGATTTTCATTTTTGTTTTTTGATGAATCAGTAATTTCAAAAAAATAATTCATTTCATTCAAAATTGTGTAAGAGCCCAAAATATTTTTTCTATCAATATTTAATTTTTCTTTTAAAGTATCATTTATAACAATTCCTGCTTCAATTAATTCTTTTGAAGTTTTCAGATTGAAATTAATTTTTGAACCTTTTAAAACTTGAAGATTGCCATTATCGTTTTGAATTATATTTGGCAATTTAGAATATGACGGCGGAATTATTTCCAAAACTAAATTTGTAATTTGCGGAGTTGTTGAAACGTTTATTTTATATAAATCCGATTTATAATTTTTATTTCCGGCAAAATATGTAAAAGAATTTTTCACATTTCTAATTTGCAAAGTATAAGTTTTGTTTGAATCCAAATAAATATTCTGCGAGGTAAACTCGGTTTGAAATTGATTCTTTGTGAAAAACTCAATTGTATTTGGTGCATTTCCAATTGCTGAAATTTTAATTTCAACATTTTCATTTTTTTTGATTTCTAAATTTCCGGGAAATATTTCTAACGAAAATTCATTTGGTCTTGAAAATGTTTTGTCAAAATTAATTATTCTATTTGAAGCATTTCTAAAATTCTGATTTAAAAAAATAAATATCAAAAAAGTTAAAATTGTAAGTGAGGCAAATTTTGTAAAATATTTTAATCTGGAATAATTAATAACTTTTGCGAATTGTAAATTTTTAACCGAATTAAAAACATCGAGAAAAGCTGCATTTTTTAGTTGAGGAGAAAAATTAGAATCATCAGTTTTTAATAATTGAATTGAATTTAAAAGTTTATCTTTTACTTGCGGAAAATGAAAACCAATTTCTTTTGATGCTGATTCTATTATGTTTTGGTTAGGTTTCTTTAAAAGTTTGTAAAAGTTTACAACTGCTGGAATTAACGAAAATATAAAAATTGCAAAAAATATAATTGCAAAAATTGTTCTAACATTTTGACTAAAATAAAAATAGGTTTCCAGCAAACTAAAAGTCAAAAATAAAAGAGTAATTATTCCAATAGATTTTGAAATTACAATTGCAATATCTCTAATGAAAATTAGTCTTATAAATTCAGAAATTTTTGAAATTAGTAAATTTATATTTGAATCTTTTGTCGCCATTATTTAATGTGAAAGTGCATAAATAATTATATTCGTCCCGAATTTTAAAGCTTCTTCTCTTTTTTCCAGCGGATCATTATGAACATCAGGATTTGCCCAACCATCACTCGGATTGCTTTCTACCGTATAATAAATAACCATCCTTTTACCTAAAAACAAGCCAAAACCCTTTGGAGGTTTATTATCATGTTCATGAGTTTTTGGTGGACCTTGTTCAAAATTGTAAAATGAATTATAAATTTCGTGATCAAACGGAAGTTCTATTAAATCGTTGTTCGGAAAAACTTTTTTTAATTCACGTCTTAAACTTTTATCTAAACCATAATCATCATCAACGTAAAGAAATCCACCATTGTTTAAATAATCTCTTAAAGTTTTCACACTTTTTTCAGTTAAAATAATATTTCCGTGACCAGTTAAAAATAAAAAAGGATAACTAAAAATTTCGCTGGTTTCAATATCAACAAATTTATAAATCGGATTTGTTTTGATATTTGTTTTTTCCGCAACATATTTTAATAAATTAACTTCAGCAGAAGGATCATTGTACCAATCACCACCGCCGGAATATTTTACTCGTGCAATTTCAAAATATGGAGAAGATTGAGTAAAAATTTCTGAAGAAGTTAATAAACATAAAAAAAATAAAAATTTTGCCATTTTATACACAAAAACTTTTCCGAAAATATTGTCCAAAATTTAATAATAATACTACTTGCGGACACAATTTGTTTCCTATTTATTTGTGTGAGCTATATCACATTTAGGTAATTTTTACTCTTTTGTGTAATTATTTAAAACACTTTGAACTGAATTTTGAGATAAAAAATTAAAGAAATTTGGTTTTCTGAAAATTCTTAATCGAAAATTCTTCAAAAAAAATGTGATAAAATTATTTATTACTTAACTAAAGAAAACTTAAGTCGATTATTGAATATACTATTTTAAAAACAAATAATATGAAGATAGAATTATGAAAAAGAACTATATTTTATTTGCTTTCATTCTATTATTATCAGCATTTATAATGAGTTGCGATACAAAAAGTACAAACCCTGATGATGATAATGATGGAACTGATACAACTGATGTAGTTGTTCTAAACGGACAAGTTGTAGCTGCTGAATCTGGCGATCCGTTAAGCGGAGCAATAATAAAAATATCAGATGGATTAACAGTTAAAGGTGCAACTACTGGTGCTGATGGCAAATTTAAAACAAATTTTGAATTAACTTCTGATGCAGATTTATCAATAATTGCATTTAAAGCCGGATATTTTCAAGATACAACTGAAATTTTTGCAATTGTAAATACAGAAATGGAAGTTCCGCTTTTTCAATTACAGAGAGATGAAAGTGCAAATGTTGCGGGATATTCGGGGAAAGCTTCATCAATTTATCTTTATTCTCAATCCTCAGAATTTGTTGGCGTTACTGCAAGCGGTGCCGCAGAAAACATTGATATAGTTTTTGAAATTTCAGATTCAAGTGGAATTATAATTGGTGAAAGCAATTCAATAGAAGTTAGTTTTAGATTTGGCTCAGCTCCAAACGGTGGCGAATATTTATATCCATCATCTGTTATAAGTAATGCCTTAGGTAAAGCAGCAGTTTCCATGAAAACCGGAACAAAAGCCGGTGTTGCACAAATAATTGCAGAAGCAGTTGTTGATGGAAAACCAATTGCATCTAAACCGATAAGTGTTACTATTCATGGAGGTTTCCCGGATATGGCACATTTTAGCATTGGTCCGGAAAAGTTAAATTATCCATATTTTTATAAAATTAACGAAGAAGCAAAAATTACAGTTTTAATTGGTGATAAATATTCAAATCCAGTAAGAACCGGAACCGCGGTTTATTTTAGTTCAGATGCTGGTGTAATTGCCGGTTCTGCTTTAACAAATGATATGGGTGTTGCAACAGTAAGTATGCTTTCAGGTTATCCTAAACCAAATGATCCAACTTATGGACCCGGATTTTTCTTTGTTTATGCTTCAACTGTTAATGAGAATGAAGAAGAAATTACTACTCGAACAAGATTGCTATTTTCAGGAATTCCGGTTGTTACTTTAACTCCATTAAATATTGATACACTTGGAAATGTTTCTCAAGTTGGATCTGTTGATATTGGAAATGGTGGAATTCAATCATTTATGTACACAGTAAACGATGACATGGGTCATCCGCTTGCTTCCGGAAATAATTATTCAGTTGGAATTGCAACTGAAGGCGATGCTGGAGCCGGTGGAGATATAAATGTAACAATGCCGGATACTCAGCAAGGAAATACAGTTTTTTATTTTGTTGTACAGGATACTAAGCCAGATGAATTAAAACCGGCAGCAATAACTGTTACTGTTAGTGTTAATGGTCCAAATGGAAGAGCAAGTGCTTCCGTTCATGGAATTACTCGTTAAATAAATTATTCAGAAATTAGTATAAAAAGTCCGGCAAACGCTGGACTTTTGTATTTTTAAACCTTAACTGTATTGAATAAAGAGCTCTATTTAATTATCTTAGCAAACTTAATTAGAATAATAACTTGGGAATTAAATGGATTTCAAAATTCGTACGCATACATGCAATGATTTAAGAGAAATTAATATCGGTGATTCTGTTGTACTTAACGGATGGGTTGATAACCGTCGTGATTTAGGTGGCGTAATTTTTATTGATTTAAGAGATAGATATGGAATTACTCAAATTGTATTTGAGCCAACTTATAATAAAGATTCGCATGAATTAAGCAAAGTTTTAAGAAGTGAATTTGTAATTTCTATAGAAGGAAAAGTAAGAAAAAGACCTTCAGGAACAGAAAATTCAAATTTGGCTACCGGAAATATTGATATTATGGTTGATAAATTAATTATCCTAAACGAAGCAAAAACTCCTCCTTTCCCAATAAAAGATAATATTGATGTTTCTGAAGAGTTAAGATTGAAGTATAGATATCTTGATTTAAGAAGATCGCGAATGCAGAAAAATCTTCTAATCAGACATAAATTCTATCAAATAGTAAGAAAATATTTTGATGAAAATAATTTTATTGAAGTTGAAACGCCTATATTAATGAAAAGTACTCCAGAAGGAGCAAGAGACTTTTTAGTTCCAAGCAGACTTCATAAAGGAAGTTTTTACGCACTTCCGCAATCACCTCAAACTTATAAACAATTACTTATGGTTTCTGGTTATGATAGATATTTTCAAATTGTAAAATGTTTTAGAGATGAAGATTTACGTGCCGATCGTCAGCCGGAATTTACTCAAATTGATGTGGAAATGTCATTCATTAATGAGGAAATTATTTATCAAATTGTTGAAGGTTTGATGAAAAAATTATTTAAAGAAATTAAAGGAAAAGAATTGCAGCTTCCTTTAAAAAGATTTACATACGAAGAAGCTTTAGAAAAATTTGGAAGCGATAAACCAGATACAAGATTCGGAATGGAAATGGTAACTCTTAATGAAGTTTTTTCAACAACTGAATTTAAAGTATTTAAAGATACTTTAGATAACGGCGGAATTATAACTTCATTATTGGCAAAAGGATGCGGAGATTACACAAGAAATCAATTAGATGTTCTTACGGATTTTGTTAAAAAATTGGGTGCCGGCGGTTTAATTTGGATGAGAGTTAAAGAAGAAGGTTTAGAAGCTCCAATTTCAAAATTTCTCACAGATGCCGAAAAAAATAATATTATCTCAAAATTAAATGCAAAAGTTGGGGATTTAGTTTTAATTCTTTCCGGAACGAAACATAAAGCTCTTCCAATAATGGGAAATTTAAGACTGGAAATGGCGAAAAGATTAAATTTAAATCAGAATCTAACAGAAGATGAATTAATTTGGGTTACAAAATTCCCGCTTTTTGAATGGGACGATGAAACACAAAGACTCTACGCAATGCATCATCCGTTTACTTCTCCTCAGTTGGAAGATGTTGATTATTTAGAAAGCGATCCGCTAAAAGTTTACGCAAAAGCTTACGATTTAGTTATGAACGGAAACGAAATTGCCGGCGGAAGTATTAGAATTTATAATTCTGAATTGCAATCAAAAATGTTTAAAGCATTAGGAATTTCTGATGAAGAAGCTAAAGAAAAATTTGGATTTTTGATGAATGCTTTCCAATACGGAGCTCCGCCTCATGGTGGAATTGCATTTGGTTTAGATAGAATGGTTATGCTTTTTACCGAAGAAAATTCTATAAGAGATTTAATTGCATTTCCAAAAACAACAAGCGGTTTATCATTAATGGATGAAGCTCCTTCAAAAGTTAATGATGAACAGTTAAGGGATTTGCATATTAGGTTAAGAAAGTAGAAAATGAGAAAAATACTTAAAGTGAACTAAAATTCTCAAAGTTCATAAAGTGAAAAAAACTTTAATAATAATGATAATTTTTGTATGCTATAAATAAATTAGAATATAATTAGGGTCAAAATTGATATATTAAAAAAAGTTTTTGATTTTGTTAGGTAAAATGGTTCTACGATAATATTTGGCAAGAAACTTGCTAATTATTGTGTAATGAGAAAGTTTTTTAAATATTTTCTGG
>JBGSKB010000630.1:0-7317 GCA_041741395.1 Melioribacteraceae bacterium | reverse complement strand
GTGTTCAAACAAATGCGCAAATCCGGTTTTATCTGGGTTCTCATTTGCAGAACCAACTTTATACCATATGTTTACTGCAACTGTTGGGAATGATTCATTTTTATATAAAATTACTTCCAGACCATTTTTTAATATAAATTTCTTGTACTTAATATCTAATAACTCTTCCAAATTTTTCCTTTTTATTTAAGTATAAATTCTATTCTTTCCAATTTTCCATCTATGTTGTTACGCGGATTTATTTTAAATATTTTTGCAAGCAAAGGATAAATATCAACATTTAGTAAAGTTCCAATTTTATAATTTTCTTTAAAGTGCGGACCTTTTGCAAAAAATATTCCATGCATATCTAATTCATTATTATCATATCCATGATTCCCTTTGGTATTAGATTTAGTATAACTTTTCAATAATTTGTTGTTTACCACAGTCCAGCCTAAATCAGCAATTAAAATAATTGTTGTAATAAATTGATGATTTGAAAAATGATAATATTCTGGCATTTCATTTTTGAGGTAAACTTTAAAATGATTTTCATTTTTTTTTAGAATTTCATAAACTTCATTTAGTTTATTTTCTTCAGGTTCAATTAAAGCAAAAGTTTCACCGCTATCAAAACGAAATTTATAATCTGAAAGAATTTCATCAACATTAATTATTTTATCTTTGCACACTTCTGTCATTCCATGATCAGAAACTAAAATTATGTCAATACTATCTTTAGTCTCCAACTTATTTATTTCAGAATTTAAATATCCAAGTAGAGAATCAAGTCTTTTAATTGATTGGTTGATCTCAATAGAATTGGGACCAAAATCATGTCCGTAAGAATCTGTATCATGAAAATATAAAGTTATAAAATGCGGTCTTTCTTTTTGAGGTAAATTCAGCCAATTAATTACACCATCAATTCTTTCTTTATATGTTTTATTGTGTTCATAATATTTAAAATAATTTGGTCTGCGGTATTCTAATTCAATTTCAGAGCCGGGCCAAAAATAACTTGCTGTTACAATACCATTTCTTCTTGCAGTTTCCCAAATCGCTTCACCTTGATACCATTTGCCTTGTCTAACAGAAACTGTATCGCCAACTCTATATCTTTCATGTGTAAAGGGATTTGTAAAATAGTTGGCAATTATTCCGTGATCTTCCGGATACATTCCAGAAATTATTGAATAGTGATTGGGAAAAGTCTTGGATGGGAAAACCGGTTTTAACGATTTTGCCCTTACTCCTTCATTCTGCAATTTATCTAAGTTGGGAGTAATTCCCCGTTCGCAATAATCCCATCGGAAACCATCAAAAGAAATTAAGATTACATATGGAGTTTTTTGAGCAAATATAATTGAAGTTAATACAAAAAAAATGATTACAACATTTTTAGCTTTCATTAATTTTTTAAAATAATTTATTATTTTTTTTTTGTGAATTACAATTCAAACGATAACGAAAAATTCCACCATCTTTCTCTTCCAAACCAAACCAAAGCGCTTTCTGAATTGTGTGAAGTTCCATCCAATGCATCAACAATATATTCTTTATTGTTAAGTAGATTAAAAGAATTTACATGCAAAATAATTTTTTGCAGATAACATAAATTTAAATTTATGTTAGCAGCAAGATGAAAATCCATGATTGTATAATTTGGCAGTTTCCAAGAATTTACACTTTCATCTTCAATATTGTTTCTTAAATTCGGATTAAAATCCGCATAATGATTTCCGTAAAATTTAATTAATGGATTAACGGAAATTGAATAATTCTCATTAAATGTATGCAAAAATTCTAAACTTAAATATGCAGAAGTCATTGGTGAACCGCCAACATAAACATTTTTCACATAAGAATTTACAACTGTTTGCTGGGTTGGATCTGATTCCGGAGAAACAACTGCAAATACATTATCTTTCCATTTATTAATTGCGTTTGAAAACATCCCTTCCAATTTTAAAGATCTTAACAATTGTAATTTTGAATTTAACTCAATTCCCATATGCATTGCCGAGGCTCCGGATAAATTATAAAAATAAAATTGATTTGTGTTCACATTGCTAATCATTTTACTTATTGCTTTGTCTTTCCATTCTGTAAAATATAAATTTGATGATATTTGTAAATCAGTAGAATTAAATCCGTAACCCAATTCGAAATTAATAATTTTTTCATTTTTAAGATTTTCATATTTATTATTTACATAATCAAAAACATTTTCTGAAAGAGGTGCTTTTGAAAAATAACCAATGTTGAAAAACAAAGTATTCAAATTATCTAAATTGTAATTTGCACCGGTTTTTATTGTAAATCCAAAAATATCTATCCAATCGGTTTCCCTTCTAGAATCATTATTTAAATAATTAAAATAATCCAATCTTTTATATCCGGTTGATGAAACTGACAAATTTGAGAAAACCAAAAATTTATCAAATTTAAATTCACCTTGAAGAAATCCTCCAATTTGTCTCACATAACTATCTGCATTATAATCAATTTTATCTCCTTTAAATAGTAATGTATTTGGATTTAGATTAACATTACTGCTTCCGATGGTGTAATCTCCGCCTAATAAATTTCCTACTTCTCTATAATTTTGCGCTGAATAATATCTCGCATCTACTCCGGATGAAATTTCTATATTTTCAAAATTATATCTTACGTTTGAAATCATTCCACACCAATTGTGTTTGTGAACTGTAAATCTTAAAGCATTTTCCGTAAAATTCAAAGTCGGATGAAAATTTGAATTTATATTATTAGAATTTTTTATCCACTCACTGTTAAAATCAATTAATCCTTTTTCTGTTTTACTAAAATTTACCCAAGGCGGAACGGTTCCGCCGCCGTTTCCATATGAATAATATAAAATGTTTGAAAGAATTAGATCTTCATTAATTTGCCAATTATGATTTATGTTAAAAGTTGGTTTGTGAAAAATATTATCTCTAAGATTTAGTGGTTTTCCATTCAAATATCCCCAATCGGGATTGAAATTTTTACCTCGCAGTTTCCATTCATCAATTGAAAGCATTGTTAATCTTTGCCCGTGTTCTTGCGGAGAACCAATAGCTTGAAGTTCGAGTGAATGATTTCCATAAATTCCGCCAAGAGCAACATAATAAGAAAATTCATCAACCCAGGTTTGATCAGCAAATCCATCCCAATTTTTTTTTGATAAATATGAAGTTAAAAGTAAACTATTCCCAAAAACTTTTTGAGAGAATGCGATTGATTTTTTTTGAAAATTATTTGATCCAAATTCAATATTTAGTTTTGCAAAATTGTTTAAACTATTTACACCTTTTGTTAAAAAATTAATTGCTCCACCAATTGATGAAATGGAAAATGGATTTGAACCTAATCCCCTTTGAACATTAACTCTATCAAGAACATCTCCCAAACCAGCCCAATTTGACCAGTAAATTTCGCCATTTTCTAAATTGTTTACTGGAACTCCGTTTAACATTACTGCAATATTTGTATGATTAAAACCTCTGATAGAAATTTTATAATCACCCGTTCCTCCCCCTTGCGAAGAAACAAAAACGCTTGGTGAAGATTCAATAATAAACCCCGCATCTCTACCACCAATATGATTTTCTATTTGAAGTTTATCAAGATCTTTATTTGATACCGGTGTTTCTCTAAACTTTGGAAGTGAACTTATTACAGTTGTTTGTTCAAGTAAAATTTCTGATGGAGTTAAATTAACTTCAATATATGAATCTTTGGTTATGTTAATTCTCCTTGAAGTTGTTAAATAACCAATATGTGAAAATTTGATTAAATAATTTCCTTCTTTTGGGAAAATTAAATTGAAGTTTCCATCGGAATTACTGCTTGCGCCAATATTATATTCCGGTATAATGATATTGGCTAATTCAATCGGTTTACCTGTTAGTGAATCTTTAACAATCCCATTTACAAGCACATTTTGAGCAAAAATTTCTGCTGAGATTAATAATATTAAAATTATTTTTTTCATGATTTAAAGATATAAAAAAAGCCGTCCAATTGGACGGCTTAGAATTACAAATGATTAGTATAATTCAATTAAAAGAATACTGAAATTCCTGCATTAAATGATCTTGGTAAACCTAAATATACTTCTGCATCATCTGCAGCATGTGTTTTGCCGTTTGCTGAATAAGCATTAAAACTGCTGTTATCAGTTGCATCTTGAACATAAATTTCATCAAGTAAATTAAATACGTGAGCAAATACTTGGAAATTAACACCACTTAGATTTAAAGGAATATCATACGTAGCATGCAAATCAACTACCGAGTAATTAGGAATATTCCAGCTTTGTTGTGTATCGTTTTCATTTGTTCTTGAGAATGCATCCCAATTAGCATAAAAATCTCTGTAATGTCTAATAATACCACTTAAAGTTAATCCATTAAATGGGAATAAAGTTAATGCAGCTGCTAAACCAGTTTGTGGTTGATCTCCAACTTTTAAACCATTAACATATAAGCTATATGTTTGATCAGGATTATTTGGATCTGTATAATCTCTATATTTAGCATTAACATCACTTGTATATTTCCAATTTCCTAAAGACATTGTTAAATCTAATCTTGCTGCTCTAACTGGAGCTAAAGCTGCTTCAAGTTCAAGTCCGTAATGTCTTGAATCTAATCCACTAATAAAAACAATTCCTTCAGTTCCGTCTTCGTTTAGCACACCTCTTGAATTTGATCTATCGTTCCAAAGCGTATAGTAGACGTTTCCTTTTAAAGCAACTTTTCCATCTGTTGATCTGTAATTTAGACCAGCTTCAATGTTTGTAAATTTTTCGTTTTGAGGATCAGCAGCTACAATGCCTGTTCCATCGTCAATTACTTGATCAAATATTGGCACTTTAGCGACATAACCAGCGTTAACAAAGAAATCTGAAACACTGCTTACTCTGTAACTTGCACCGCCTTTTACTTGGTAACCACCAATTGCATCTGGTTCTGCAGTAACTTCGCCGCCATTTGCATCTTTTTTGAAATGATCAACAAAGGTGTATTTAATCATTGAATATCCACCCATACCGTAAACTGTCCATCTATTTTCGCTATATTCGCCTTGTAAATATCCGCCAATCCAATCTACAGTATTTGTATTAAAATAGTTGAATTTATCGCCTAATTGTAGTTGTCTATTAGGATTAAATTGATCGCTATTATCAGCATAAAATTGTCCACCTAATAAATCTCTAACTTCTCTATAGTGATCGATTTCTGCAGTTCTCCAATCAATACCGAAAGAAGTTTTAAATTGTTCAGAAATTTTGTAAAATGCTTTAGAAATTACGCCATAAGTAAACTGATTATTAACACTATTTCTTAAAATACCTCTTGAACCATTTGTTCCATTTGCAATATTTCTTGCAATTGTAGCATCCCAATCAGCTATTCTTGTCGGTTGAGAATCATAATCCCAAACTAAACTTCCAAAAGTTCCAGTTCCGCCGCCATGTCCACCAGACCAATAAGCAGTTGTATATAAATTAAGATTGCTTGAAAGTGTTGAATACCAGTTTAAATTTACAATTGGTTTATGGAAATAATTTTCTCTTTCACTAATGAAACTTTCATCATACCTATCTGCAGCAGCACCGGCAGCACTAAAATAATTTCCAGCCCATTGTTGTCCAGTATACGAAGTACTAACAGTATTCCAAGTTTCATTGAAGAATCTTCCATCTTTTGATTCCTTAATTGCAGAAAGAGCAGCGTCTGAATAACCTAAAACGTCTTTTGCATATTCATGGCTATAAGCGGCAGCATTTTGAGCGTAACTATTTTGACCATGTCTTTGCGGAGCACCTAAAGCATATAATTCTAATCTATTTGATGCGCTCAAATTATAACTTGCACCAAAATAGTATGCCCATGCATCTGTCCAAGTTTTATCAATTAATCCATTACCAGTTTTTTTCACAATTACAGCACTTACTGCCCAAGTATCATCTATTAAACCAGAATTTGCAGCAAGAGTAGATTTAATAAAAGATGCATCACCAAATTCTTGTTTAAACTTTCCACCAAATTTTGCTGCTGTTGGATCAGTAATTACGTTCATGGTTCCACCAATTGATGGAGTAGCCAAGTTAACAGCACTTAATCCTCTTTGAATTTGGATTGATGATGTAGCGTCTCCAACACCATCCCAGTTTGACCAATAAACCCAACCATTTTCCATATCATTGATTGGCACACCATTAATCATAATAGCAACGTTGTTTTGGTTAAATCCACGAATGTTTATTCTTGCATCACCAGCTCCACCGCCAGTCATTGTTGCATAAACACTTGGAGTTGTATTTAAAACTAAGGGAATATCTTGTGAACCAAGTTTAAACTCAACATCTTTCTTTTCAATATTTGTAAAAGCTACGGGAGTTTCTCTTTCTTTTGCTCTATCTGCTAATACAGTTACATTAAGTGAAAATTCATAATCTTTTAATTGAAAATCTAAGTTAAGATTATTAGTAACATTAACGTCATATACTATTGAAGCTTCAAATCCAATATAACTGCAAATTACAGTGTAAGAACCAACAGGAATGTTGAATTCATATTTTCCATCCACACCGGTTGCAGCACCTATTGCTAATCCTTTTACGTAAACATTTGCTCCAACTAATTGTTCACCAGTTTGTTGACTGGTAACTACTCCAGATACCTTATAAGTTTGAGCAAAGGTAAATGATGCAGTCAAAAGTGCTAGCAAAATGATTTTGTACATTGTTGACATAGGGTTTTCCTCATTTTGTTAATAGAATTTAGTTTGTTATTTATTTAGAAAAATGATCTTTTAATCCCAATAACTCAAAATAATTAGCAATTATTCAATACTGTTCATTGAATTACTTTTTTTGATAATTAAGATAATGTCTAATATTTAACTGGGATTTTGAGAGTCTGATATATTTTAAATAATTTTTCATCAGATGTTCAGTTGTTTTTTAATACTGATCCAATATCGATTTCACTTGATATCGGATAATATAAGAAATCCTTTTTGAAAGAAAAAAAAATATAATTAATTATTTTTGAATTAAGTATGGATGACTTACGACCATATTTACTATCCTATTTGTTCGTATAACCTTATGCATTTCTTTTCATTTATAACTTTAATTAAAATCTTAAGCATTTTTTTAAAAAAATCTTTTAATAATTTATTATTTTAAGTTAAAAAATTTATGAATGACTACTTTTGTATGTTAAATTTTTATTAAATCTTTATTATATGTTGTTTTCAAAAATTTTTTTGCAAATATTTAGGAATGCAAATCACAAAAAAACGTAAATGTAAATA
>JBGSKB010000629.1:0-4181 GCA_041741395.1 Melioribacteraceae bacterium | reverse complement strand
ATTTCATGCATTGCTCTTGTTCTAATTTGAATTTCAACAAGTTTACCATCCGGACCAATTACAGTATTATGAATTGATTGATAATTATTTTTCTTTGGGATTGAAATAAAATCTTTAAATCTATCCGGTATTGGTCTGAATAATTGATTAATAATTCCCAAAACATAATAACAATCATTTTGATCATTATTTTCCAGAATAATTCTAATTGCAGAAAGATCATAAATATCTTCAAGCGGTTTATTTTGCTTAATCATTTTTTTGTAAATACTATAAAAATGTTTTGGTCGACCGCCTATTTCATATATCAATTCATGTTCATCTAATCTTTTTTTAATTGGTTCAGTAACATATTTAATATAAGCTTCTCTTTCTCTTCTTGTTTCATTTAGTTTTTTTGCAATTTCATTGTAAGCATCTTTATTTAAATACTTAAAAGCTAAATCTTCCAATTCCCATTTGACTTTCCCTAATCCAAATCTATTTGCAAACGGTGCATAAATTTCTAAAGTTTCCGTTGCAATTCTTCTTTGCTTATGCGGAGTAACAAATTCTAAAGTTCGCATATTATGAAGTCTATCAGCAAATTTTACTAAAATTACTCTTACATCATTAACCATCGAAAGCAATAATTTTCTATAGTTTTCTGCTTGAGTAATATTGTGCCCTCTAAAAACTCCGCTTATTTTAGTAACTCCGTCAACTATTTCTGCAACTTCTTTACCAAATTCTCGTTCAACAAATTCCAGACTAATATCAGTATCTTCTACAACATCGTGTAAAAGTGCGCTTACAATTGAAATATCATCTAAAGGAATTTCTTTAGCAACAATCATTGTTACATTGTAAGGATGCAAAAAATATGGCTCACCAGAAGCTCTGAAATGATTTTTATGTGCTTCATAACTTAACTTGAACGCTTTGGTTACAAGTTCTTCATTAAATGAATGAAGATTTTTTTTGCAAAGTACAAGCAAATCTGATAACAAAGTATCTAATTGTATTTCGTCAAGAATTATCATTTATTTTTTTCTTCCAGAATTTCTTCCAATTCATTTTTCAAATCCAAAACTCTGTTCAATCTCTCTTCTAATCTATTCTTAATTTCTTCAGATTTAATATCAAAATCAAGTATTTGAGAACACAATTGATATGATTTATTATAATTTTCCAAATCAAAATATAACATTGCCATTTTATGTTTTAACACAACGTCATTGTAAAAATTTCTGTTTTTTAATTTTTCAACGGAAGATAATATTTGCTGATAAATTTCAATTGACTTTTCTTTTGAAATATCTTGATACGCTCTTGCCAAAGCCCAATTAAAATATCTTGAATTTTTATACTGCGCTAACATTTTTTTTGATAAATCAACTGCTTTCTGACTTTCATTATTATCAATATAAATCCAAATTAACGAACTAATACCTAAATATTGATTATAAGATTTTTGCTTTATTGAATTTTCCAGCAATTTAATTGCAATTTCTCTTTCATCTTTTACAAACGGAAGCCAATTTAAAGATTTAGTCTGAGCACTTTTCCAATATTTATAAATTCCATTTGCAATTAAAGCTTCATTAAAATTGTTATCAATTTCCAAACATTTTTGAAAACTGTGAAGTGAAAGCACACCGTCTGCAAATGCCGCAACTAAGTTAGAAGTAATTGAATTGAAATAAGCTCTGTAACCATAAATTGTTGCTTCAAAATAATTGTACCACAAATTATTTTCATCTGATTTTAATAATAATTCGGTTTGATTTTCTGCAATTGTTAAAATGGAATCAACATAATTTTCGTTAGGGATTTTTTCATAATCAACAGATTCTGCAATATGAGCTGCGGCTAAATAAATTTTACCAAATGGTAACTCGGAAAAATCTTTATCAAGTATTTTAAAAGTTTTTTTTGCAACACTGTAATTTTCATTTAAAATGTTTTCAATACCAAGATTTAAAAGAGAATCAACTTTTGGATTTGGAAATTGTTGTGCAAAAATTTGATATGCAACAAAAAAATAAAGTATACTAAAGCGTACCAAAAGTTCTGTCTCCGGCATCGCCCAATCCGGGCAGTATGAAACCGTGTTCATTTAATTCTCTATCAAGAACAGCAGTATAAATTGGAACATCAGGATGATCGCTGCTTAATCTTTTTACACCTTCAGGAGCAGCAATTAATGATGCCATCACACAATCATTTGCGCCTCGTTCTTTTAAAAATGATATTGCTGCAGATGAACTTCCACCAGTTGCGAGCATTGGATCAAGAACAATAACTTTTGATATTTCTAAATTTTTTGGAGCTTTATAATAATAATCTATTGGTTTCAAAGTTTTTTCATCGCGCTGTAAACCAATATGCCCAACTTTTGCGCTAGGTATCATTTCAATAAATGAATTTACCAAACTTAATCCGGCACGTAAAACCGGGACAAGAACAATTTGTTTAGCAATATTATAACCTTTAGTAATTTCAAGAGGAGTTTCAACTTCAATTTCAATTGTTTCAAATTCTTGACTAATTTCAATTGCTAATGCATAAGCAATTCTTCTAACTGCTAATCTGAATTGATATTCTCTCGTCTCTTTATTTCTTAAATATGTAATGTCTCTACTAATTAATGGATTTGAAACAATTTTAAGATTTTTCATTGAAAATTCTCCTCGATCTTTCTTCCCAAAACAGAAAGTAAATTTATAAATGGTGATAATGGCGGAGTATAGTTATAATTAATTTTAGCCAAATTTTTTGCAGAAATTTTGTTGTATATATATGAACTAATAATATCAGCATACCCGGAAACTTCTTCAGTTCCGATAAAAGATGCGCCTAAAATTAATTTTGAATTATTATCAAAAATTATTTTTCCAAAAACTTTGGATGAATTTGGCATTATCTTAACTTTATTATTTGCTACTGCAGAAATAGATTTTGCATTTAAAAAATGTTTTGCAGCTTGATTCCAATTCAATCCAATTTGAGCAACAAATTTATCTGCCAATTTAAAAGTTGAATTTAAAATTACAGGCTCTGCAATTTTATTTCCGCCGGTTGCATTTTCTCCGGCAATATGTCCAAACTGATGAGCATAAGTCGCAAGCGGGAAATAATCATTTCTGTTTGTAATTTTATTTGTGATTTCAATATTATCTCCGGCAGCATAAATATTTGGGTTTGATGTTTTTAATCGGCTGTCAACAATTAATCCACCAAACTTACCTAATTTTAATTTTGCTGTTTCTGCTAAAAAATTATTTGGTTTAATTCCAGCAGAAACAATTGCTATATCAAAATCTAAATATCTTCCTTCATTCTTAAGTTGAAAAAATCGATTTTCTCTAATGAGAAATTTTGAATTATTTGCGAGAGATAAAAATTTAATATTATTTTTTTTTATAATTTCTTTTACCAAATGCTGAATTTCAATATCTGCATTAGGCAAAGGGAGTTTTTCTTTTTCAAGGATTGTAACATCATAATTTTTTGATTTTAGAGATTCGGCAACTTCTAACCCTATATATCCGCTTCCAACTATTAAAATATTTTCAACTTTATTTTTATCAATAAAAGTTTTTATTTGCAAATAATCCGAAACTGATTTATAACTAAAAACATTTTCTAAACTAAAAGGAATTTCCGGCAATTCATTTGCAATTGAACCGGTTGTTAAAATTAATTTATCAAATTTTAATAATTGAGTTGTGTTATTTTTTTTATCAATAACTTCAATTTCATTTTTCTTTAAATCAATTTTGCTCACAAAATTATTTATTAAAACTTTAACATTTTTTTCTTGATGAAATATTTCAGGAGTATAAAAAACCAAATGTGAATAATCTTTAACTATTCCGGAAAGCAAATAAGGAAGTTCGCAAGTTCCGGTTGAAATAAAATTTCCAGATTCAATTAAAATAACTTCAGAAGATGGATTAAATCTTTTTGCTTTGGCAGCAGCACTTGGTCCAGCTGCGTTTCCTCCAACAACAATAATTCTTTTTGAAGTTTGCATTTATTAAGGAATAGAAAAATAATTGAGGTTAAATATAATTATTTTTCTTTAAAACTTACTGTTATTGGTACACCCCAGAAACCGAATTTTTCACGAATTATACCTTCCAAAAATCTCCGGTAATGCTCGGGAACTTCTTTGCTATTGCTGCAGAAAATAAGAA
>JBGSKB010000628.1:0-2654 GCA_041741395.1 Melioribacteraceae bacterium | reverse complement strand
AAAATTTACTCTTATTGTTCTAATAATTGTTGTAATTACAAAAGAGGTTTTATTTAGGCGAGTAAAAAATGTGGGAACAAAAATAGAAAGTGTTGCTGTAAAAAATGATGCTTGGCATCATAGAAGTGATGCTATTACTTCCGGTGCCGCATTTATTGGAATCCTAATTGCAATTATCGGTGGGGAGGGATACGAAAGTGCTGATGACTATGCTGCATTATTTGCTTCAGTTGTAATTATGTATAATGGAGTAAAATTGATGAAACCTACTGTTTATGAATTAACGGATGCAAATTTGTACGAAAAATTAATTGCGGATATAAAAAAAGTTGCGCTAAAAAATGAAAAAGTCCGTGATGTGGAAAAATGCTTTGTAAGGAAAATGGGATTTGATTATTACGTGGATGCACATGTTGTAGTTGACGGAAACTTAAAAGTTTCTGAAGGTCATTTAATTGCTCATGAAGTTAAAGATTCTCTTATTAAATTTAATCCAAAAATAAAGGAAGTACTTGTTCATATTGAACCAGATTTGAATATTTAGTTCAACAATTTATTTTGAATTACTTTCCCAATTTAATTGAGAATTACGGAAATAAAATCCAAATCATTTAAAATAAATTTCATTCCAGCGAAGCTCTTTCTTAAAATCTGAAATATTAGTTGAGTCATTAATTAACAAATGTTCAACTTCTGCAATTTCTGAAAAATCTTCAATATATTCTGATGTAATTGCTTGACTAAAAACAGTATGATGTGCGCCGCCGGCATAAATCCAAGCTGCTGCTCCAATTTCCAAATTTGGTTTTGGAATCCACATTGCTCTTGCAACCGGCAATTTGGGTAAATCATTATCGGGATTAACAACTTCAACTTCATTTGTTATTAATCTGAATCTGTTCCCTAAATCAATTAATGAAACGTTTACTGCATTTCCGGGATTTACATTAAACACTAATCTTGCCGGATCATCTTTTCCCCCAATTCCCAAAGGGTGAACTTCTAATCTTGGTTTTGAAGATGCAATTGTTTCACAGATTTCTAACATATGTGAGCCAAGCACTTTGTTTCCGGATGAATGAAAATGATAAGTATAATCCTCCATAAAGGATGTTCCGCCTTCGAGTCCATTTGCCATTACTTTTACTGCTCTTACCATTGCCGAAGTTTTCCAATCGCCTTCTGCTCCAAATCCAAATCCATCTTTCATTAATCTTTGAACTGATAAACCGGGGAGTTGCTTTAATCCATTCAAATCCTCAAATGTTGTTGTAAATGCTTTAAAATTTCCTCCCTTAAGGAATGCTCGTAAACCTAATTCAATTTTTGCTGCTTCGTAAACATTACTAAATTTAGATCCATTCTTTTTAGCTTCATCCGAAAATATATAGGAATCAAAATATTCTTCAACTAATTTATTTATTTCAGTATCACTGATTTCATTTATAACTTTTACTAAATCTCCAACACCAAATCCATTAACTGAAAAGCCAAATTTCATTTGTGCATTTACTTTATTTCCTTCGGTAACAGCAACTTCTCTCATATTATCACCAAAGCGGGCAATTTTCATATTTTGCATATCAGCCCATGCAGAAACCACTCTCATCCAAACAGCTATTTTATTTTGAACTTTAACATCACTCCAATGCCCAACAATAACTTTTCTGTTTTTTTTCATTCGAGTACAAATAAATCCAAACTCTCTATCACCATGTGCAGCTTGATTCAAATTCATAAAATCCATATCAATTGTGTCCCAAGGGATTTCACTATTAAATTGAGTATGAAGGTGAAGAAATGGTTTTTGTAAAATGTTTAATCCGTTTATCCACATTTTAGCTGGGGAAAATGTGTGCATCCAAAAAATTAATCCAACACAATTTGGAGATGAATTTGCCTCATTAATTGTGTTAAATATTTTTTCTGAAGTTGTAACAACTGGTTTAAAAATAATATTTACTGGAAGATTTTTCGATTCATTTAAACTTTTTACAATGTGAGATGAATTTTCCGCAACTTGCTTTAGTGTCTCCGGACCATATAAATGTTGGCTGCCGGTAACAAACCAAACTTCAAATGTATTATTCATTTATCTTCCCTAATTATATCAATAATATTATTTTTGTCCGTAATAAGAATCTGGGCCATGTTTTCTTTTATAATGTTTATCTGAAATATATTTTGGCAAATCCTTTAATTTTGGATTAAGCTGATATGATTTGAGATTCATTTCTGCAATTCGCTCAAGTATAAGAGAATTTTTTACAGATTCATTTGCATCTTTTCCAAATACGAAAGGAGCATGTCCTGCAACTAAAATAGCAGGATTATTTAGCGGATTAATATTTTTCAAAGTGGTTACAATTAATTTTCCAGTGTTTAACTCATAATCTTTTTCAACTTCAGCTTTTTTCAGAAATCTTGTGACCGGAATTGTTCCATTAAAGTGATCTGCGTGAGTTGTTCCAATACATTTTATTGTGCGGCATGCTTGTGAAAAAATTGTTGCATAATTGCTATGAGTGTGAGTAATTCCGCCAATTTGAGGAAAAGATTTATAAATTTCAAGATGAGTTGGTGTATCGGAGGAAGGTCGATTATTTCCTTCAATAATATTTCCTTCAAGATCAACCACCACCATGTCACTAATT
>JBGSKB010000627.1:0-2434 GCA_041741395.1 Melioribacteraceae bacterium | reverse complement strand
CTTTTCATTATAAACTAATTTATCTAAGTTAAATTTAATTATAGAATATTTCTCGCTAAAATCAGGTATTAACTCTAATTCTTTGCTAATGTCTGACTTCTTAACATTTAACTCACCAATTTTTAATTTATATTTATTTTGTTCATCATTTAAATCATTTAGTTTATCATATTTTCTTTGTAAATTATCTTGTTTAAATTTATACAAATCAAAAGAAGATTTTTGTTTATTTAATAAATCTAATTCTCTTCTTAACTCTTTTATAATATTTTCAATTTCAATTTCTTTTCCATTTAATCCATAGAATATATCTTGATATTCTTTTATTTTTTTATCTTCAATCTCAGTTATATTACATTTATGAATTTCAGAAACATTTTGTCTACAATAAGGGCAATGCTCCAAATTTTGTATTTCTTTTTTAGATTTATTAGCTTCATTAATTTTAATGTCACATTCATGTAATTTTTTAAAAATATCTTTTAAATTCATTTCATTTTTTCTTATATTATCATCAATATTCGAAATTTTATTATTTATTAAACTCAAATCAATTTTCTCTTTACTTTTAATTTCTTCTTCAATTAATTTTATTTCTTCTTGTAAATTATTTATTTCTTTATTATTTCTAACTCTTTGGTTCAATAAGTTTTCAATATTGTTTTCAATTAAATTTAATTCTCTTTCAAATTTATCACGTTTAATTTTCTTTTCTTCAATTTCTTTTATTTCATTATTTAATTTGAAAATTTCTTCATTTAATTCTTTTATCTTAACGTCTAAATCAATAACCTCTTGTTTTAATATACTAGTTCTCGCTTTCTTCTCATCTCTTTCATTTATTTTATCTGGTAAATTAGAAATTTTAATTTCAAACTCTTTTTTCTTTGTTTTAATCGCAGAAATAACGATCTTCGAATTATCTAACACTCTTTGATATTTATCAATTCCAAAAACTTTTCTTAAAATAGTCAACCTTTCTACAGGTTCACTAAACAATATAGTTTTCATTTCCTCTTGTGGAGTATAAACTGTATAATTATAAACTAAAGATTTAGTCTTAGTTAAAGAATCAGCAGGATAATTAAACAATTCTAAAATTTTTTGTTTTAGTTCAACAGCTGTACCTTCAGTTACTTCACCGTTAATATTTACAAAACCCGTACTTTGTCCTATTGAATTTTTTTCTCTCTTCAATGTTCTTTTTATAATAATATTCTTACCATCAATTTCAAATTCTAACTCAACGCTACCTTTTTGTTCTCCATGTCTTAATAATGCACCACCAGATAATTCTCCTTTTCTTAATCCAAACAAAACAAAATCAATAGCTAACAATAATGTAGTTTTGCCACTACCAATATTCCCACTCAATAGTATATTCCCTAACGGAAATCTAATTTCTTGATTAATATAACTTCTAATATTTTCCAATTTTATTTTTTTAATTATCATTTTCTAATTTTAATATTTTAAATGTATTACCGATAATTCTGGTTTCAAAGTCTAAATTCTTTTCACCATCTAATTTTTCGTTATCTAAAACATTAATTAATTCTTTAACAATATCATTTCCAATTTCAGTTTGTTCAGAAATTATTCTTTCTTCAATCTTGTCTATATTACCTTGCTCTAATTCAAAATTTTCAAATTCTTTTATTTTCAAACCAGAACTATTTCTAAGCACAACATATGATCCAGTCAATTCTTCATTCAACTTATTAAAATCAATATCAGATAACTTACCACTTTCTAAAGTTCCTTCTAATCTTACTAAAATTATTTTTCCTAGAGTTTCATTTTTATCAATTTTATCTAAAACATAATCTATCACTTGATTAGAGTCTTTACCATCTAAATTAATAACATAAGAAACACACTCTTTTAATTTAACTGGAACAAACTCAGATTTTAATCCTCCATTAGTAAATTCATTAATAAAAAATCCTCCATGTCTTAATTTTTCTAATTCTCCAAAATTATTCGGAAACAATGGACCAGTATAAGCTATTCTTCCATATCCTTCTTTATTTTCATTAAAAACATAATGTGGATGCCCGCCAGCATAATAATCAAAACCTTTAGGTAAAATAGCAACAGGTTCAGAACTTATCATAGCTAAATGCTCAGGTTTAAATTCAGTTAATGTGGTGTGAAACATAAATATTTTTTTAGATTTTTCATTTTCTAAATTTGTTCTGTCTAAAATTTCATAATAACTTTTTTCTAATCCGCCAGCCTTACCAAATAAACCAGTAATTTTTATTCCTGTTTTTATATCATTAACAAAATTCAATTTAATTTTATCATCTACTTGTTCAAAGTCAACAACATTAATTACTAACCCAGCATTTTCTAAAACATCTAACATCGTTTTCCCAGATGGACTAAAATCATGACTCCCGGGAATAATATAACAAGGAATATTATAATC
>JBGSKB010000626.1:0-1834 GCA_041741395.1 Melioribacteraceae bacterium | reverse complement strand
TATTCATTTTACAAAATTAAGTCCGATGAAACAAAAAAAAATGTAAATCAAAAAATATTCAGTTTGTTCATTTTTCTTACGGGCATTTCGCTCCTATTTTTTATTGTTATTGTAATCCTTTTCTCAATAACAAATCCGTACATTTATTTCTCTCTTCTTTTTATACCATTTTTTTTTGCTGGAATAGTTTACTCAGAATTTTTTAAAAACTTTGCAGATACCGGTTTTAGAATTTATGCTTCAGACCTTGTGGGAGCGGCGTTAGGTTCCATTCTTTCAATTCTTATTTTTAGTTTATTCAATGCACCTAATGCTGTCATATTTCTCGCAATTGTTTTGTTTGTTTCAGCAATTAATTTTTTAATTATTGAACGAAAAAGACAAATTTTGTATTTCATAGGTCTTTTTTCCATATCGATTGTATTGGCAGCTTTTGGAAAAAATGAATTACTCGGAAAAATTCCTATTGGCAATTATCCAGAAAAAGACTTTTATCATATCTTAGATAATTCAAATATTACACCGGAAATAGTAGAAAGCAGATGGAGTATAAATGGAAGATCAGATCTGGTGGAGTTTAAGAATCAAAGTTTTGTTAAACATCTTTTAATTGATGGTGCTGCAGGTACACAGATGTATGAGTTCAACGGAAATATTGAAAATCATGATAAAATGATTAATGATATTTTGATTAGACAATCAACTACAATTCCTCTTTTATTTTTAAAGAAAGACGAAAAAGAAAATATGCTTGTTATTGGTCCCGGTGGAGGAAAAGAAATTCTTTCCGGGATTCTTAGTAATGTACAAAATATTACTGGTGTTGAAATAAATCCGGATTTTGTAGATATAGTAAAAAAGTATAAAGATTTTAACGGCGGTATTTATACAGACTTTCCAAATGTGAAAATTGAAATTGCAGAAGGCAGACATTTTATTAAAAGATCAGAAAAGTTTTTCGACGTAATTGTTTTAGCTCTTCCATCAACAGAACAATTTCAAATTATTGACGGAATCGCTTCTAATGAAAATTATCTTTTAACCATTGAAGCAATAAAAGATTATTTAAAAATTTTATTACAAAATGGACAAATGATTTTTACCGTTCATAATAAGTGGGAACTTGTAAGACTTATTGTTACAACATTATATGCTTTAAAGGAAAACGGAATAAATTATTCAAATGCAGTTAATCATTTTTTAATTCTTGGAGAAGAACATTCACCAACATTGGTAATTAAAAAATCTCCGTATAAACCGGAAGAAATTAATAATATTATCAAAATTGCAAATACTTTTCCCACAGATTTGCCAAAGGTTACATATTTACCTTTTGTTAATATTTCGGTGAATAATCAAATTGAAAATGTTCTATTAAAAAATCTCAAAGACGGAAGAAGTTCGCTTGAAGAATTAATAGCAAAAAATAGTTCTGATATTTCACCGGTGCTTGATGATAGTCCATATTTTTACAAAGTTAAAAAAGGTTTACCAGATGATTTGAAATATCTTTTATTTGCGGTTTTTGCTTTTGCCATTTTATCTATTCTTATTCCTTTAAAGAAAATTAAATCAAAACAGAAAAAAAATATTAAAAATAAAATGGAGGAAAATATTTTTCTTCCGCTTTTTGTTTTTGTTAGTATTGGTTTTGGATTCATGGTTTTGGAAATTGCGTTACTGCAAAAATTTATTCTTTACCTGGGCTCACCAACAATTGCGTTGTCAATTCTTCTTGGTTCCTTGCTTATTGGAATGGGAATTGGAAGTTTTTTTGGTGGGAAAATCTATCCCGATAATATTATAAAACGCCTTAAATGGATTTCTGGTCTTA
>JBGSKB010000625.1:0-3831 GCA_041741395.1 Melioribacteraceae bacterium | reverse complement strand
AAAAAGTGTTCCATACAATTGAAAGAAGTTTCAACTTCATTTTTCCAAACATCTAAAGCAGTTTTTGCAATTTTAAATGCAAATTCCGATTCGCCTAAGTCAAGCATCGTTTTCCAAAAAAACCATTGATGAGCCATCCATACTGTTCCGTTCCAATATCCATCAATACTATAATATGGCGCGGATTGATCAACAGCTGAAAGTCCTACATTTGACCAAATATGTTTATCTGATTTTAATGAAGTAAGAATTCTTGATTTTTGTTCATCGGTGCAAATTCCGGTAATTAAAGGATAAGCTCCGTCAAATGTCATATTGAAATTAATTTCATCATTATATTTTAGAATATTTTTTGGATTTCCATTTTCATCATGAACAACATAACCAAAATATCCGGTTTCATTATCCCAAGAATTTGTTTGAAGTGCTTTAGTAAAAGTTTCAATATCATTATCAAACAATTTTATATCATCCTTAAACCCAAGTTTATTTGCAGCCATTTTCAGAATTTTTGCAGTTCTAATTACTTGTGAAGAAGTAATAACCGGCGAAATTGTTTTTTCTAAACTATTATCTCGCACAAATTTTTGCGGAGGTAAATCATCCCAACCGCCGGAATTATAAAAATAATCCCATGTTTTTAATAAATTAGATTTAAGAATTTTTGTCGTAGAACTTCCAAGTCTTCCCGCCATAAATTCATGATATTGTTTTAACCTAGGATAAAAATATTTCAACAAATCTTTTGATTGTGTTTTATTCCACAATTCTTGAAATAAATAATGTTGAGTCGGCACCGGAGTTCCGTGATGAATAAACGCAGATTGTTCTCCCGGTTCTTGTGTGTAAGCATTTAAATTTTCTACAGCTCGTTGTACATTATTTTGCAGAAGCCCCATTCCTATAAATCCGGAATCCCATGTATATAAACAATCCCACCATCTTCCCGGAGCATGATGACGAATATATTGTTTTTGGGTGTAAATTGGATAAACAACATTACAAGCTAAAGTAGCATTCATTCTTTCAATACTGAATTTATAATTTTCTCCATCAGTTGTACATTCTAAATTTGGAACAGACTTTTTCGCATTTGTATAAATTTCTTCAAAGTTGTTTTGATTATAACTCGTGTTTTTAAAATACTCTTCAATTTCATTTTTTGAACCGGTGTATACAATTCCATATAGATTTTTTTTTGAATTTGGAGACATTACAATTGGTCGTAAGAATATATTTGTAAAATGTCCTTCTCCTTCTCCATTAAAAACTTTTTGAACATGCTCATTTACGTTTCGCTTAAAATAATCTGCGAGATCTCTTCCGAACCATTCTCGAATTTCAAAATCATCATAAAACCATAAAATTCCATAATAATTTTCTACATCATCATATTTTAGAATTACTGAATTTTCAACCGGACCATTTATAATTTGTGGTGCATAATTCCATTTTTTTAATTCGAATTTAATTTGGTTAATTTCATTTTTTTCAACAATTGTAAATCCATCAAGTTCAACTTGTTCGCCGCCATTTGAAATTAATTCAAGTTCTTGATTACCTTTTTTCATTTTTCCTAAATCAATTGATGAAAGCGCAAAATCATTAGTTCCGTTAAATGTAATTTCATTGTTGCTTAATCCCAAAATCTGAAATGAAAATTTAGTATTATCTTTCATTTTGTATCTGAAAACAAGAACTGGATTTTCAAAATCTTTTTCGACATTAATTTTGAAAGAAATTTGATCACCTTTATCTTTCCCAAATCCGAGACCTATACCAGAACCATTAACAAATCCATCTGCTCTAATTTCGCCTCGCATTTTAGCATCATAAACTAAATTATCTGTCGGTCTTGCAATTGCAAATTTTAAGTCTGAATAATCAAGCGCATCAAACCATTGCGAGCCTTTCGGTAATGAAATTTGCATTGGATAAATTGGAGTGTACGGACTATATTCTTTAATCGGCGGAAAATTCATTGATGCCATAAAATGAATAACTAAATTTTCATTTTGATTTGTATTATTTACGCATTCTATTTTTATTAGTCTGGATTTATCCGAAATATTAGAATAAGAAATGTCTGTGAAAAGTTGATCTTTCCAAATAATTTCATGTCTGAAACTAAAATATTCAAGATTCGGCGAAGCTTCCCACGGATGATAATCACTTTCGTAATGCACATTTGGTACGGAAATTTTTCTTCTATACAAACCGGGGAAAACACTTAAATCAAAACGAAGTCCGCTTTCAATTTTGGGAATGTGAGAAATTCCAATGTATCTTTTTGTGTAAGGACCCCAATCTGGCAAGCTTAAATCATGCGTTTTGGAGATTTTACTAAGTGAATCAAAAGTTAAATTATTTTGTGCAAAATATATTTGAAGATTTATTACAAAAATTGAAATAATGATTTTAAAGATTATTTTGGACAATTATTTTCTCCAATATTTTAGGAAAATTATTTGATGTTAGCTTCTGTAAGTTGAATTGAACCTTCAACAAAATTAAATCTATTTGAATTTATTAAGCGTAAAATTTCTGCACCAGCCAAAAACATTGGTCCATATCCATGTGCGGCAAATTTATTTGTTGGTCGATTATAATAAAATGCATTGTCAAATCCCATTCCGGTTCCGACGCAAATTCCATCGATTTGTCCATTGGTATTAATTTTTGTTGAGATTGCATTCCATCCTAAAATTGCAATTGGTGCAAAAACAAACTTATCTATAATTCCTTCATTTATGGCTTTAGCAATTGAATAAGTAAAAATTGCGGTTGCAGAAGTTTCTAAATAACTGTCATTTTTATCAATCAACTGATGCCAAAATCCAGAACTGGATTGATATGAAACCAAACCTTTTAAATGTTCCAAGAATTGATTTAATACTTTTTTATATCCAATATTTTTTTTTGGCAAAAGTGATAAAAGTTCAACCATTGCCATTAAAGCCCAACCGTTTGCTCTTGCCCAAAAGAATTTAGGTTTAGGTTGCACTTTTTCAACCCAGCCATGTGCATACAAACCTTTTTCACCATCAAACATTCTTTGTGAAAATTTTAGAACTTGATTAACCGCATCATCAAAATATTTTTTGTTTCCAGATATTTTTCCCATTATAGCTAATGCCGGAACGCTCATAAATAAATCATCTATCCACAATGTATTTTTATAGGGACGATTTCTTGCAAGAGTTTTGTCTTTAAATCTGAATTGTGAATTACTTATATAATTAATAAAATTATTTATCAATGGTTCGAGATTTAGCGATGAATTTATTTGTTTTGCTTTTATCATTGAAAAACAAAGTGCTCCTGAATCATCAAGTGCAGCCGGATATAAAACAGAATAAATTGGTGAATTTTCTTCCAGTTTTACATTTTTATTTTTCTTATAGAAATGAAATAAACTTGAAATCATTTCCAATCTTTTAAAAGTATAATTTGAAAATTTTTCTAATCCGGAAATTTCTCCTAATCTTAATAGACCATAATAAGTAACTCCCCATTCGTAACTTGTTAAACGGAAAGTGCTTTCCGGAATCATGGTATTTTCATCAACTAAATTATTTTTAGAAATTATTTTTTTTGTTTTTTTATTTATCAAATTTGATGGTGTTGCTTTTTCCAAGAATTTTAAAACTTTTGAAAGCTTTGAAATTATTTGCTTTATTTGCGGAATTTCATAAGAAATTGGATATTCTGGTTTTAACAAATGCAGCGCAGTATTTGAATCATTGACTTTCATTTTTTTTATTTAATTGTTAAACTATGTTTAAATGGAACTAAACCAGTTATATATAAATGCAAACCTTTACCCTTTAA
>JBGSKB010000624.1:0-8548 GCA_041741395.1 Melioribacteraceae bacterium | reverse complement strand
TGTGAAAAAATCACTTACTTTTTCTTTAAGTAAAATTGGTTTGGAACTCTTTAGATATAAAAATATTGGTAATGCAATTGTTGAATAAACAAAAATATAAAGTATATACCACAAGTGATGCCAACTTAAACTTCCGCCTTTTGGATAAGGAATAAAATCAAAAACGGTTTTCCAAAATTCCCAATAATTTGCAAAGTGAATTCCGCTTGAAATTCTTTCAATATAAATTTGAGGAGGAACAATTACCAACATTCCAAATATTAGAGGTATTAATAATCTTTTTGATCTCTCAATAAAAAATTCTTTACCGGTTCTTTTTCCTAAAGAATAATATATTACAATTCCGGAAATCATAAATAACAGCGGTAATCTCCATTGATTTAAAAAAGCCATCCAAGTTTCAAACCATTCTGATGTAACGTTATTTTTTATGTGAAAATCCCAAGGAACGAAAATCATTCCAACGTGATAAAATATTAGAATATAAAATGCTATTACTCGCAGCCAATCAAAGTAATATTTTCTTTGAGAGGAATTTGAAGAATTATTCACAATTAATTTCCCAAATATTTATTGTAAAAATAACATGAAAAAAATTCGTTTAAACGAAATAAATTCGTAGTTACAAAAATAGAATAAATTAAAATGTTGTTTTTTGTTCAATTTATTTAAATAATTAATTGGCATTTCGATTGTATTATATATTTATTAGAAACTTAAATTTTTATAAAATTAAGTATATCAGTTAAACAATTTTCAGACAATCTGTTAATAATGGAGGAAGTATGAAAACAAAGATTCTCTTTTTAATTTTGATTGTTTTCAGTTTAGAACTACAAAAAACGTATGCATACAATTATGTGAATTTTCAAGCAAGACAAATTAACGGATATGAATGGTGGAATATTTTAGAATTTAATGAATTTGAAACAATGGTTGTTGTTGATGGATTATTTTATGAAACAACTTTAACTATGAAAGTCCGTTTAGGTTGTTATTTAGAGTGGGATAATACAAAAAGATACCCATCGACAGGTAATTATGAACTTACTTGGAATTTCAGTTTACCAGAAAAATCAGTTATAACCGACTGTAAAATGTGGGATGACGGCAAGAATGATTTTGTTTCAGCACAAATGATTGACTTATCTACAGCCGAAGAAAATTATGATGCACAAAATACTTCCAAACAACAGCTTTTAATGAGAGAATACCGCAACAGAAATTATAACGGAACATTAGATAATTTTTTAGAATTGAGAATTACTCCAGTTGATAGTAAACAGTATAAAAAAATCCAAATAAAATATTTGACCCCATGCGAAATGTATTGGGATGTGAGAAGATTTAATATTTCAACAAGAAATTTTTACAATCCTTATCAAAGTTGGAATGGTGGAACATATGTTTTTTCCAACAACGATAAACCGGCAGTTTTTAAAATAATTGATAAAAACAACCCGAACGAAAAACCGAGAAATATTATTAATATTGCAGAAGATTGGCAGAAAGTTGGTGATTTTTGGCAGTGGCAAATTGGTCCGAACATCAATTATTATCAATGGAATGAGGGTGCCATGCTTCGGGTTCCGATGGAAATTGTAAATGGTGAATATTTAAAAACATTTGATGATGGTAAAAATAAATTTTATCAAACTTCAATTATACCTAAAATTACTAATGATGATAGACCTTCAAGACATGTAATAATTGCAATTGATCTTGTTGATCATAATTCTTTATTGGACTATTTAAACTATTCAATAAAATATGGATTGACAGAAAAAGATTCAGTGCTATTTATCGTAAGCGATTTTAATCCTAAATGGCTTGGTAATGATTTTCAGAAAAAAACTGATGAATTAATTGAACAGAAGATAAACGAAGCAAAAACCTATGATCCAAAATTAAATACGCTTCCGTTTATTTTAAGAGCGGCAGTAAATAGGTTTAATCAGATTGATCAAGGCGGAGAAATTTGGTTAATCTCCGATGATTATACTCACTCTGAAACTGCAGCCGAAGCAATGGAAATAGTTGATCAAACCATATTTTCTGCAAACCACGATATTAAATACAGAATTATGGATGTCGGAAGTGGTTATAGTGGAAGTTACATAAACAATAAATATTATAGAGGGAATCAATATCTATATGAAAATCTGTTTAGGTTAACCGGCGGATCATACAAACGTTTAAATGATTTTCCAGAATATGATTGGGCTGATACTGGTTTTGATGTTTTTGCACCAGTTATTGGCGTGGTTGAAATAGATCCGATTCCGCAAAATGGATTCAGTTATTCAAGAGTTGATTTAAATAACGGAAGAAAAAGCTTTAATATGATGTCTCGATATTTCCAGATAGGATTATATGAAGGCGATCTTCCTTTTGATATTTTATATAATGGTTATTTCGAGGACGAGCTCTATCGAAAAAGTTTTAACGTAGAAGAGACTTTAGTTAAAAATGATTACGATCATTTTGCAAAAACATATTGGTATTCACATTACATTAGAGAAAATCTTCTTGAACAACCTCAAACTTATGAAACAATTAAATACATAGAGAAACTAGCCGTTGAAAATAATATTTTAACTCCTTACAGCGGATTCTTACTTCCCGGCGTAAATAATTATATAGGTTTTAAAGCATTAACTCTTGATGATACGCTTACAACACCAGATTCTATAACCACGGAAATTGAAGAAATTCCGGAAGTTCCAAATACTTATTCTTTATCTGCTTATCCAAATCCTTTTAATCCAACCACAACAATAAATATTGAAATGTCTAACAAAGCTGATAAAAATTTTACTGTTGAAATTTATAATATTTTAGGACAAAAAGTAAAATCATACGAATTCAACAACAATTTTAATTCAGTTAAGCAAATTGTTTGGAACGGTAAAAACGAATATGGAGAAGATGTTAGTTCGGGTACATATATTGTAAGATATGTATCCAATCAACATATTCAAACAATGAAACTTCTTTTAATTCGTTAATTAAAATTTGAGGATAAAATGAAAAAGTTAATTTTAATATATATTCTAATTTGTTTATCTACTATAGTTGCAAGCGAATATTCTGTTTATGAGGCAAATTACCCAAATGTAAAAGATTATAATGTAAATATTCATGACGCAACAATTAAGGTAGTTCCACGTGGTAATTTTATAGAGATGAATGTTTATATGACTGTTTCGTACGATTTTAATAGTTGGTTTTTTAAAAATTATAATGAATTGGAATTTCAATGGCTGTTCTCGCTTCCAGAACATGCAATAATGACTGATTTCAAATTATGGATAACTGAAGACTCTACAGTTTCTGCAACAATAATGGATAAGTGGACAGCTGAATTAATGTTTAGCGATGTCAGCACTCCGTTTAGGCATCCGGGTTTATTAACACAATCGTCTGCAACTCGTGAAGGAAAAGTAAATTACGATCTCAAAATTTTTCCGCTTAAGCGAAATGAAAAAAGAAAATTCAAAATTCAATATTTAGTTCCGGGCAGACCTTCTGCTAGTTCTTTAAGAGCTTGGCTTCCAACAACGGAAATTATTGCAAAGAAAACAACTAAAAATGTAAAGGATATTGATATAGTTTACGAATATAAAAACAATCCTTTAGAACCCAAAATTGTTGGCGCTGATTTATTAAGTAAAGTGCAGTCAACAGCAGATTCAACATGGAGAATAAAAATTCCGGTAAAATATGATCAGTTTGTTGAGTTTGTAATTCCATCACCAATTGAAAATAATTTTTACTTAAGTTCATATAAATACAATGATGAAAATTATTATCACTTAGCTGTTTATCCGCCAGCAACGCCAAAAATTAAAGAAAACAGAAAAATTTTAATTTGTATAGATTTTAACATTTATAACACCAAAAATTTTGACGGAGAATATTTACTTACATATTTAAAAGAAACAATTGCTCAGGCAACCGATGAAAATGATTCGATAAATATTATGATTGCATATGATGATATTGAATCTGCTGCGGAAAAATGGGTAAGCTGCTCCGAAGAAAATTTGGATACGATTTTTACAAAAATTATGAAAAGATCATTTCCTACGTACAGTTACTTTCAACCGTTAATGACTAAAGCAGCAGAATTTATTAATAATTCATCTGGAAATGCTGAAGTTGTTGTTTTTTCTAACACAGATGAAATTAATTTAGGTACAAATGATAAAGAAGCTTTAGCCAATGAAATTTTGGCAATGTTTGATAATTCACCAAAGCTGCATTTTGTTGATATGGATAATTTAAATAGTTTGGTTTACTACTATAACGATGGCAATGGTTATTATGAAACTCAACTGCAATCTTTCTACGGAAAAATGAGCAATGCAACTATCGGAAATTTATATTATCTGAGATATCATGATATCAAAACAATTTTAAATGCATTCTTTTATGAAAAAATAAGTCACTTTGAAAGTGTTGAAGTGCAAATGACTTTGCAAAACGGTTATTCTTATAGCAAACATTTAATGAATGAAAATGAGGGATATTATCCACTCGATTTCCCAATAATGCAAACCGGAAAATTCACCGGTGATTTTCCTATTAATATTAAAATAATAGGCAAAAAACAAATGGAAACGGTTGATACAACTTTTTCAATTAATGAAAGTGATTTATCCAAAGGAAGCGATAAAATTGTTACTTCTTGGTTTGGAAAAAATATTAATGATCTTTTGGATTATTCATATGATCCGCTGACAATTAGCAGTATAATTGATATGAGTGTTGAACAGAAAATACTTACTCCATACACTGGTTTTATTGTAATTGATGCAAGCTTAACTAATTATTCAGATAATAATGATGATTCTGGAGATGAAGAATACAATGAGGATGACGGGGATATGACTGATATAAATGATAATATTCAAAATTCATTTAGTCTGGAACTTTCTGCGTATCCAAATCCTTTTAACAGTACAGTAACTTTAAAGGTTACTATTCCGGAAGCAAATAATTATACTTTAATTATCTACAATATTTTAGGTCAAAAAATAAAAGAATTTGATCTTTCATCATTATCAAGTGGAATACATTATTTGCACTGGAATGGAATATCAGATGATAATCAAAAAGTTGCATCTGGATTATACATTGCGGTTCTACATGGCTTGAATAAAACAGAAATTGTAAAATTGCAACTTGTAGAATAAATTTATACTATTTGTAGAGACGTAATAAATTACGTCTCTACATTAATAAATAATAATTAAGAAATTAATTTTGCGTTAAGTATAATTTCTGTTCCGGCAAATAATCTTGAAATTGGACAATTTGCTTTTGCTTCTTTTGCCAATTGATTAAAATCTTCTTCACTTAAATCTGGAACCACAGCTTCAGAATCTAAAGTTATTGAAGTAATTTTTGGACCGTTATCTTGACCCAATTCAACGGTTGCTTTTGTTTCAATACTAGTTGGAATAAAACCCTTTTTGCTAATTAATGCAGATAAAAACATTGAAAAACATCCAGCATTTGCGGCACCAACTAATTCTTCAGGACTTGTTTCCGGACCATCTTCAAATCTTGATCTAAAATTAAAAGGTCCATCGTATCCGGTAAAATTGAATTTACCATAACCGTCTTTTAAAGTTCCTTCCCATTTAGCTTTTGCATAATGTTTACCCATTTGTACAGCTCCTTTCGTAATAAATTAAAAAATTATTTTAAATATATGAAAAATAATTAAACGACGTGTTATCTTTTGATTAAATAAAATTCCACTTTCAAAAAATAAAAATACAATTATTAATGTTTTGCAACTTTTACTTTTCTTATAACAATTTCCTCCCAAACTTTTCCGGTAACATAAACCTCATTTTCAAGCCATTGTTTTTTTAATTCTTCTTCTGATTCATAATCACAAAAAATTATTGAACCGTTCATTTTTTCATTTTCATCAAGAAGCGCAGAAGCAAAAAGCCAAGTTCCACTTTCAAACATTTCTCCAGCAAATTTCAAATGTTCTTCTCGTACCGCTAATCTTCTTTTCAATGCGGTTTCATCTTTATAATCATGTGCAATAACAACAAACTGCATAAAATTTTCCTTTTTATTAAATATGATCTTTTATTTCGTATTCGAGAGCTTTTAAAGTTAGACTTACATCAAAAAATAAAAATATTGCGGATATAATTATTCCGGCAATACTGCAAATAAAAAATGTAATTCCTAACGCCTCTAAATTCACTTGAAATAAATTCATTATCAGCAAAACGGGAATTATCAAACTGCTGCTTAAGATGCTGAATGAAATTGAGCCAATTGAATATTTTAATATGTAGCTGCGTTTTACAAGAATCCGCAATTGAATTTTTTTATTTTCAATTTCAATTTCAGATAATTGACTTTTCTCAATTTCTGCAACTAATCCGCGTGATCTATCAATTGTTCTTGCCAATCTGTTTGTTAACGAAAGAAGAATTAATCCCACTCCGGAAATTAAAACGAGTGGAGAAATTGATGATTGAAAAAATTCTACAAGTGATTTTGTGAGTTCCATAATTCCAAAATGATTTCTTTAATAATTTGAGATGTAAAGATAATCAATATTGAAAGAATCTTTAAGAAAATTAGATTAAAGCAAATGAACTCCTATTTCATCGGGACTTCAATAAGTAAAATTTTAGAATCTTCTTCTATAGAAATTTCAAAACTTTCCATATCCCAAATGCCTAAAGCATCTCGGCGATTTAGAGTTTCATTCGCAACATTTATTTTTCCTTCAATAACAAAAATGTAAACGCCGTTATTTGAATTATGAATTTTATATGAAACAATTTTCTTTTTTTCAAAATCCCCTAAACAAAAATATGTATCTTGATTAAGCCAAAGTGAATCAGCATTTTTATCGGGAGAAACAATTATCTGAAGTTTATTTTTTCTTTCATTTGGATCAAAATATTTTTGATTGTATCTTGGAGTGTGTCCGCTTCTATCCGGAAAAACCCAAATTTGAAGCAGCTCAACATTTTCAGAATCGGAAGCATTAAATTCAGAATGTGTAATTCCGGTTCCAGCCGACATAACTTGAACTTCATTTGGTTTAATATTTTCTTGATGATCCATACTGTCTTTGTGAGCCAAACTTCCTTTTAATGGAATTGTAACAATTTCCATATTTTCATGCGGATGTTTTCCAAAACCCTCATTTGGTTCAACTGTATCATCATTTAAAACTCTTAATTTTCCAAAATTTATTTTTTTCGGCGAGTACCAACTTGCAAAACTAAACGAGTGATATGTTTTTAACCAACCGTGATCAAAATGTCCGCGCTCATTTGCCGGATGAAATATTGTATTCATAATCTTCTTTCAAAATAATTTATTTTTAAAAACAAGATAATTAACTTTTCTTTAAAATTAAATGGACAAAATATCCCTTAAATATTTTTACACTATGCAATTTGGTTTTCTTGGTAAAATAAATGAGTTTTACACTAACAAATTTCAAAAGCACAAATATGAAAAAAATACTTTTTATTCTTTTTAATATAATTTTTCTAATTTCATGCGGAACAACTTCAATGGAAAATAAAATTGATAATATTTTTAGCGAATTTCGAAAAGGATTAACGCCGGGAGTTTCTATCGCAGTTTTAAAGAATGATAATTTAATTTATGAAAAAGGTTTCGGTTTTGCCGATTTAGAAAATAAAATCTTAATTAAGCCAAAAATAAATTTCAGATTGGCATCAATTACAAAACAGTTTACGGCTTTTTCAATTTTACTTTTGGAAAAGGAAGGTAAACTTTCTTTAACTGATTCATTAACAAAAGTTTTTCCGGAATTTCCGAAATATGGAAATAAAATTTCAGTCAAAAATATTTTACAGCATACTTCCGGAATTTTAGATTATGAAGATTTTGTAGAAGATGATTCAGTTCAAGTTAAAGATAAAGATGTTTTAGAAATTTTGACGAAACAAGATTCAACATATTTTGAACCTGAAAAAGAGCACAGATATTCAAATTCCGGTTATGCAATTTTAGCATTAATTGTAGAAAAACTTTCCGGAAAAACATTTGCAGAATTTTTGCAAGAAAGAATTTTCAAACAGTTAAAAATGAATAATACTATTGCTTATGAAAAAGGAATATCAGAAATTCCAAATCGTGCTTTCGGTTATGTTAAAAAAGATAAGGGATTTGAATTTTCGGATCAAAGTTCAACAAGTGCAGTTTTAGGCGATGGAGGAATATATTCATCAACAATTGATTTGCTTAAATGGAATGAAGAAGTTGAAAATCCAACACTTTTGCCAAAAAAAAAATTTGCACAATCTTTTGTGAAAGGAAAAAATAATAAAGGTGAAGAATTTGATTACGGTTTTGGCTGGAGATTAGATCCGTATAAAAATTATAAAAGAATTTACCACACCGGAAGCACTTGCGGGTTTTCAAACATTTATATGAAAATTCCGGAATTAGATTTAACTATAATTGTACTTATGAATATTAGAGATTACGATACAAAAAATTATGCAGAAAAAATTGCCGATTT
>JBGSKB010000623.1:0-2030 GCA_041741395.1 Melioribacteraceae bacterium | reverse complement strand
ATTAAATCTTACTCAAACACAACTTTTGAGAGAAATTTTTATCCCTTTTATCGGCAAAAAATAAAGAAAATTTATTTTGGGATAAGAAGTATTTTTAATTTTTATTCTAATATAATTTCTATATTTTTTAGTATAAATTACGTTTTAATATGCAAAAAATAACCGAAAATGACTTATTTAAATTTGTTTTCTATCAAGAAACTATTTCAAAGAATAAATACGATTTTATTAATGGTAACAAACAGATTTTCAAAGATGAATTAGATTTTTTGCAGAATCTAAATGTTGAATTACAAACACAACTTTCAGATTCACTTGTTGAAAAACTTAATAAAAGAATTGCTGCACTGAATAATGTGAAAACTATAGTTTTGAAACCAGATAAAAACTATAATAAATTAAGTAAGGATGAATATTGTTTAGCGGCTGCATCTACTAAAAATAATGAACAAATAAAGTGTGAAACCTTTAAAGATCAAGATAATTTTTATCTGCTAAAATTAATTTTTGGCAAAACTGCAAATAAATTATATTTATTTACAAAAGATGTTGTTGAAAATAAAAAAATTGAAATTACCTTCTTACCATCAAATAATAAAATTCTTGTTGATACAAATGAATTGCCAATTTCGTTTGAAGAAAATGAAAATATTAACCAAATAGTTCTAAATTTTCCTAATTAAGAAATTCTATTGCTGCAAAAAATATTTTTTAAAACAATTATTGAATTGGTTTTAATATTGCTGCAAATCCCCCACCTTTTACTAGGTGAATTTTTAATATATCTCCATTTTTAACTTTTTTACTTTCAAATTTTATATCACTGGCAAATCTTCCGGCATTAATTCCATCTTTTGCAATTTCAATATTGAAATCTTTATTATCAATAAAATCTAATTTTATTTCAAAATCTCTTTCAGTCCAGTCTGTAATTGCGCCAATATACCAAACATTATCTTTTTTTCTTGCCATTAAAACATAATCACCAACTTTTCCATCAAGTGGAATTGTCTCATCCCAAGTTGTTGGAATTTTAGAAATAAATTCTGTTGATGTTTGATTTGCATAATAATTAGATGGATTATCAGCAAGCATTTGAAGCGGACTTTCATAAATTACATAAAGTGCAATTTGGTGAGCGCGCGTTCCTTGGCTCATCGGTTTTTCAAAAATAATTCTAAAGTTTTTTTCTTCAGAATTATTCATTGCTCCGGGAGTATAATCCATTGGACCGGCAAGCATTCTCGTAAATGGTAAAGTACAATCAAAATCTGGAGTAATTTCTTCACTCCACTTACAATTTTCTAAACCTTTTACTCCTTCATTCGAAATATAATTTGGAAATTTTCTTACTAATCCCGCTGGTTTAAATGCACCGTGAAAATCCACAAGCAAATGTCTTTCAGCCGCTTCAATTAAAACTTTTTCATAATAATTCACCATCACTTGATCGGCTCTTTGCATAAAATCAACTTTAATTCCTTTGGCTCCCCACTCTTTGTATTTATTAAGTGCTTCATCAAGAACACTATCTAAAGGTTTCCATAAAACCCAAAGAATTACGCCTACATTTTTTTCTTTTCCATATTTGATTAATTCCTCAATATTAATTTCATCACTTGGTTCTAAAATATTTGTGGAAGTTTTTGACCAGCCTTCATCAAGAATTATATAATCAAGATTATATTTGCTAGCAAAATCAACATAATATTTATATGTCTGAGTATTAATTCCGGATTTAAAATCCACACTATAAATATTGTTTGCGTTCCACCAATCCCAAGCAACTTTACCGGGTTTAATCCAACTTGTTTCCTTAATTGCTGATTCATCCGATAAAATATAAACCAACTGATTTTCTAAAAGTTCTTTATCATTTTCACTAATCATAAATATTCGCCAAGGTAAATCTTTACTTCCTTTAATTTCGGCAATGTAATCAGCTTCTTTTGTAATAATTTCATTTCTATCAGAATTATCAGCTTGTTTTGATTCAAGTACATATTTTGGAAAAGTTCCTTTTAGATTTT
>JBGSKB010000622.1:0-1734 GCA_041741395.1 Melioribacteraceae bacterium | reverse complement strand
TGCTTTAAGCGAATTAGGAATTTCAAGCGAACCAAGAAAGATTTTAAATATGATAAAAGGTTTAGAATTAGTTGAAATGTTAGACTCTGATGTTTGCTGCGGTTTTGGAGGAACTTTTTCATTTAAATATGAAGATGTTTCAGTTGCAATGGTTGAAAGAAAATGCAATAATATTTTAAATACTAAAGCAGAATATTGCGTGGGATTGGATTCAAGCTGCTTAATGAATATTGATGGGTATATTAGAAAGAATAACTTAAATACAAAAGTTATTCACATTGCTGATTTGTTAGCACAAAGTTTAGGAATTTAAATTTTGCCAACTCAAAAACTAAATATCAAGAAACATGTTAGCGATGCACTTGCTGATGATAATTTAAGAAAAGCAGTTTACAAGGCTACAGCTTCAACTTCTGCAAGTAGAATTAATACAACTGAATCAATTCCATATTGGGAAGAATTGAGAAATAAAACTCACATAATTAAAAAAGATGTAATTGAAAATCTTGATCATTATTTAGAGCTTTTTGAAAAAAATTGTTTAGCAAATGGAATTAAAATTCATTGGGCAATTGATGCAGATGAAGCAAAAGCAATTGTACTTAATATAGCAAAGAAAAATAATGTAAAAACAATTGTAAAATCAAAATCATTAACAACTGAAGAAATTCACTTAAATGAACTTTTAATAAAAAACAATATTGATACAGTTGAAACTGATCTTGGTGAATATATTGTTCAGTTAAACGATCAAGTTCCTTCTCACTTAATTGCGCCGGCTTTACATTTAAGTAGAAATGATATTGGTAAATTATTCACCGAAAAATTAAAAACTCCATTTACTGATGTCCCTGAAGAATTACTTTTAATTGCTAGAAAAAGATTAAGAGAAAAATTTTTAAGTGCAGAAATGAGTATTTCTGGAGTAAATTTTGCGTTTGCCGAAAATGGAACTTTTTGCGTTGTTGAAAATGAAGCAAATGCTCATTTAAGTATTAGTTTGCCAAAGATTCATTTAGCGCTAATGGGAATTGAAAAACTTTTACCAAGTTTAAATGAATTACCATATTTTCTAAAATTGTTAGCTCCAAGTGCAACGGGACAAAAATCATCAACATATGTTAATTTTATTGGTGGACCAAATCAAAAAAAATATGGCGAAGGTCCGGAAGAAGTTCACGTAATTTTGCTGGATAACGGAAGATCAAAAATTCTTGCAGATCCAAAATTAAGAGAAACTCTTTATTGCATAAGATGCGGTGCGTGTTTAAATGTTTGTCCGGTTTATCAGCAAATTGGAGGTCACGCATACAATTGGGTTTATATGGGGCCGATTGGAATTACACTAATTCCGCAATATTTAAGTGAGATTGAAGGAAAGGATGCGCCATTTTTATCAAGTTTGTGCGGTGCTTGCGGTGATGTTTGTCCGGTAAAAATTAAACTTCCGCAACACATTTTAGAACTTAGAAAAAAAGTTGTGGAAAAGGATCAATCAAGATTTTTTGAAAAAATAATTATTAAAACTTGGACTTATGTTTCAACAAAACCAAAACTGTATAGATTTTTTGGATGGAGCGCAAAAAAGATACAGATGTTAGTTCCAATTGAATTTATGAAAATACCGGGATATTATAAAAAGAGAAGTTTTCCGGGAATTGATAAAAAAGGATTCCGCGAACAATTTTATGAATTAAATGATTCGAAGAATAAATGAGCAGTAAAAATAAAATA
>JBGSKB010000621.1:0-6449 GCA_041741395.1 Melioribacteraceae bacterium | reverse complement strand
AATAATTAAATTAATTTCCTTACCCGTTTCTTTACTTAAATCTCTTACTAATCTTGGGAAACGATTAAAGACTTTTTCAATTTTAATCATTCTGGTTTTCATTACTGCCAATTGCAATTCTGTGGTAAGCAAATCAATTTGTCTTGTTGTATCGGCTAAATTGCGTGAAATTTCGGTTCCTTCATATTGCATTGAAACGTCAGAATTTAATTGCGAAAGTCTATTTCTTCCTAAAACTAATTCTGATACTAAATTCAAAAGTTCATCTAATCTTTCAACATCAACTCTTATTGTTTGTTCAACACTGCTATTAATTTGTTTTTTTTCTTCACCTTGTTTTTTATTAGAATCCGAAGCGATATTTGAATTATTTTCTGAATTTGCTTCATCTTTTGAAGTTGCTAAATTTATTTTTATTGAATCATCAACTTTATTTTCTTCATAACTTTCATTTACTTCTAATGTTTCAACTTCATTAGTAATTATTATTGAAGCGGGTGTTTTTTTCTTACTCTTACTTTTATTTTTACTTTTAATACTTTTACTATTTTCTAAAAATGCTTTCTCAATTTCTTCATCATTCATTTCAAAATTATCTAAAGAAATTTCTTTCGTTTCATTCTTTTCAGAAGTTATTTCATCAACCGCATTTTTAGCATTTAAATTCTCATCAAAATTTTTGTCATTTATCTTATTAATTATTTTTTCAAGCTTTATAATTTCTTTTTCAGTATCAAAATTCTCATTTTTATTTTCTTCAATAATTATCAAAAGTTCACTTAAAGCGTCATATCCGCTTAAGATACCATCCATTATTGTTGAATTTAATTTAACTTCTCCCTTTCTTAACTTGTTTAAAATATCCTCAAGTCGGTGAGTTAATTCCTGCATTTTAACAAGACCAAGAAAGCCCGAAGTTCCCTTTACTGTATGAAATGATCTAAAAATTTCATTTAGTAAATCTTTGTCTTCCGGTGTACTTTCAAGTTTTACCAAATCCAAATCCAATTTTTCAAGAGTTTCTTTTGTTTCTACAACAAAACTCTCAAATATTTCTGTCATATCCGGATCTGTTAACAAAGAATAATCAGCCATTTTTTTTCTATTTTTTTATGAAAATAATTTATCTATTTCTTCTTGTGAAGCCTTTTCATTGTTTATTATTGAATCAACAACATTCTGCTGATTTTCAGATGGATTATATGTTGCTCTAGCATCAAAGTGAATATCTGGTAATTTTTTATGCTCTAAATTATCCGCAACATTTAAACCAGTAGAATCAACGGTTGAAAGCAGATTTCCTAATTTTTGTTGAACCGAAATAATTAAATGATTTACCGCCGCAAGCTGTTGCGCCGTAATATCTTGTACTTGAAGTGACATTGTAATTTGATCGGTATTTGCCATTATTCGAGTTACTTTATTTTTCATTAATTCTAAAGTTAAACCAAAATCAATTTCTTCCATCAATTTCTTAAAAATCGTTTTTGCTTTTTCATTCCCTTTAATTTCTTCGTATAGTTCAGAAATATGATTTTCAACTTTTGTTCTGCTTAAGACCATTTCATCAATGAATTCTGTAAGTTCGTTCAATTGCAAATTTATTTCATCAATTTTATCAAGAACTTCTGTCATTGCCAATTCAGTTGCATTAGTAACTTTATCTAACTGATTTGATGCTTCTGGTATTTTTGATCTTGAATCTTGAATTGAGCCGCTTACCTGTTCAATAAATGGTATAAAATCGGTTATAAAAGATACAAATCCTTCAATTACCGGAATCATTTTTTCACCGAATTTAAACATGCTATCAACTTCGTGAAGTCTGCCAACTATTTCATTTAAATTTTTTATCGATTTACTCATTCTTTTTTCCTTTTAGTTAGATAATACTAAATCGATTTTATCTTTTAGAATTTGTGGTGTAAATGGTTTTACAACGTAATTAGAAACTTTTGCCTGCAAAGCTTGTACTATATCTTCTTTAACTCCGCGTGTTGTTACCATTAAAATTGGGATTTTTTGTGTTTTAGAATTTGAACGAATAGCTTTTGTTAATTCCAATCCAGACATTACTGGCATATTCCAATCTGTTATTACAAAATTTATTCCGGCATCTGCATCAAGTTTATCTAACGCATCTCTCCCATGCTCAGCTTCTGCATATTGACTATAACCAATAGATTTTAGGGTGTTAACAACAATTCTTCTCATTGTAACAGAATCATCAACAACCAAAAATTTTGTATTCATTTTTTACTCTTTTTATTAGTTAATATATTTTGCTACTTCATATTGAATTCTTTTTGGATCAAATGGTTTTACCATATAAGAATTTGCACCGGTTTCTAAACCACGTTTTATTTCTTCGCTTCCTTTTAAAGACGAAAGTATTATAATAGGAATATTTTTATTCACATCATTATCTCTTACCGCTTTTATCAATTCAAATCCATCCATATTCGGCATATTCAAATCTGTTATTATTAAATCGATGTTTGTTGTTGGCAGCAATTCAATTGCCTCCATTCCATCGCACGCAGCAAGGACTTCAAAACCTTGAGCTTTTAACGAAAACGAAACAAACTTTCTTATTGTTGGAGAATCATCCGCTATGAGTATAACCTTTTTCATTTGATTATCCTTTTTTATATCCAATTGTTTTACTAAAACTTACTAATTTAAATGCCTTTGAAATGCCGTGTAATGTTTCTGAATAACCAATAAATAAATATCCTTCCGGGTTTAGATTATTATACAAACTATTCACAACTTTAATTTTTGATTCTTGATCAAAATAGATTAATACGTTAGCACAAAATGTTACATCTGATTTGTTAAGTATTCTAATGGCTGCTTCATCATACAGATTTAGAACTTTAAAGCTTACCATTTTCTGTATTTTTGGATCAATAATATAATTGTTGTCAATTTTCTGGAAATACTTTTTCAAGTATATTGGTGGTGTATTTCTTATTGAATATTCTTTAAATACTCCTTTCTGAGCAGTTTCAATTACAGCAAAATTTATATCTGTTCCAAAAATTTCTACGGAGAGATTTGGATATTTGGGCAATATCATTTCATTCAACATCATTGCTATTGAATATGCTTCTTCGCCAGATGAAGCTGCTGCGCTCCAAATTCTAAGTTTTTGAAATCCGAAATTTTTCTTAGCCATTAGTTCTGGAATAATATTTCCAACTAATGCATCCAACTGAGGTTGATTACGGAAAAAGTAAGTTTCATTTATTGTTATTGCTTCAAATAAAAGTTTCTTTTCTTCTTCTCTTCGCGGATTTGTTTTAAGATATTGTAAATAAAGTTCAAAATTATCAATCTTGAGGTGCTTTATTCTTTTCTGTAATCTGCTTTCTAATAAATACTTTTTGTTATCCTGAAAATAAATCCCGCAAAGATCATAAATATACTTTCGCCATTCAATAAATGATTGCGGCGATAATTTTTGATCTTGCTGTGAGCCACCAAAACTAAAATTTAGTTTGCTCAAAGGATTAGGATGTAAAGTAGCTGTTGAATTAAGCATTTATTAATCCCTTAATTGTAAATTACTGATTCCTCTTTCTGCCAATATATTTTGTGCGTTTTCTTTTACCATTTCATCTTGATCGTTTGCCAATGCTTTAATAATTTCTACAATTCGCGGGTCATCGCCATACTGAATTATTTCGAGAAGCCTAATTCTATTCCATGTAACTGAATCTTCTAACATTGTATCTGCAAATAAAAATGCAGTTTCTGAATCAAGGAAAAACAGCAGTTCCATTGATGAACCTCTAATTTCTTCATCCGGATGTGTTATCAAATTTGAAAATATTTCCACATAATTTCTAAGTTCTAAATCACTAAGAGTTTGTAAACTTAACCCACCGTCAAACTGTATCATATCTTTTATAAGTGATACGAAAGATTTTAGATTATGAGGATTTTGCTTTAGATAGTGATTTGCCTTTTTGAAAAACACTACAAGGTTATTTGTAAAATACTCTCTCAGTTTGTTATCTATTTCTTCATCATTTGCAAAAATTGAAAACAAATGTTCAACAATATTGTCGCCTTCAAATTGACTTATTAATCTTACTGCTGATTTTTTATATTGAAGATCTGCTGTTTGCAAAGTCTCAAGTAATGAATTTTTTAGTGCGATATCTGACGGGAGTTGCAAATTTCTTTTTTCTTCAAGTTTGCCTATTGTTTCAATTGCAACCCATTTGAATGGTCCTTCTAAATATTGAATATCGTTGATAAGCATATTGAAAGATTTTTCATTTCCAATTTCACCTAAACTTTCAATTAAAGAGTATTTTGTTAATTCATCAACACCATAATAATTTTCGTTTATGAAATCTATACATTCTTCTGTTCCAATTTTTCCAAGTGCTTCAATTATTGTTGGACGGAAAAGTTCATTCCTATCATACACAGCAATAATTTCATCAATTGCATCTTCACTTTTAACATTTCCAAGTGCTTCTATGCAAGCTAAAATTACATTTTCATCTCTTGAATATTTTAATATGCTGATAATTTCATAAGCTGCTTCTGGGTTTCCAATTAATCCCAGAATATCAATTATAAATTTTTTATCATCATCATTTGCACTTGGCAAATATTCCATCATTACTTTTATTGATTCATTTTTTCTGTTTAATAAAATTTCACCGGCTAAATTTCTGGTTGAAATATTATCCGAGGAAATATATGGAACAAGATATTGAGGAATATTTGGATTTTTATTGCTTGATAAAATTCTAGCTAAAGTATCTTTAACACCGTTATCATCTAAAATTAATTTTTGAGTTAAATATTCAACAACTTTATCCGGCATTTCAACAAGCTGGAAATTTTCCGCGGTAGTTCTAATTTTATCAGAATCATTTGTGTCTAATATTTTTTTAATTACATCATAATGATTGCTCATTTCAACCTCTGATAATAAAAATGTTGGAAAAAGTCATTTTTCAATTTTTATATATCACTATCGAATATTCTTGTAAGTTTTTTACTACAAATACAATAAATATGCCTAGAAATAATTCGATTGTTCCGCTAAAAAATTAAGATTAGGAAAAATTTTAGGTTGATATTAGCCAATTGATTGGAAACTTAAAAATTGCAAGATTGCATGATTGCAAAATTAAAAGATTTCAAGATTCGATTTGTATAGGATTTTTAAACTCTTTTTAATTCTCATTTAATTTTATTAAATACTTCCTTAAACAAAAAAAAATCCCACCGAAATGATGGGATAAATATAAGTCCCGAATGCACGAATTTCATTTACCACAAAGTTTTTTCTTAAATCTTGTGTCTCCTATCTCAAATCTCTTTTCGTTTCTCGTTTTACGTCTATAGGTTTTAACTTATCGATTTTGTAACTTCAATACCCAATTGTTCCATTCTATATCTTAATTTTGATCGAGATAGACCTAAAACTTTTGCGGCTTTAACTTGGTTACCTTTAGTAATAATAAGAGTTTTTAAAATTAAATCTTTTACAACCACATCTATTTTTACACCTTCTGAAGGCACTTTTAATTCAAATGAAGAATTTTGATTATTTTCTGCTGAATCACTTATTTTCAGAAAATTGAGATGCTGTTCTTTAATTTCGTCACCTTCCATCATAAGAACTGCTCTTTCCATTGCATTTCTTAATTCTCTAATATTTCCTTTCCAAGAATAATCTTGTAATAATTTAATAGCTTCTTCTCTAATTCTTTTTACATTTTGATCAAATTTTTGTGCAAATTCTTTAACGAATGAAAGTGCTAAAATAGGAATATCTTCTTTTCTTTCTTTTAGTGAAGGAATAATTACATTGGCAACATTTAGTCTGTAAAATAAATCTTCTCTAAAAGTTCCTTTTTTTACTTCTTCTTCTAAACTTCTGTTTGTTGCAGCCAAAACTCTAACATTTACACTAATTTCCTTTTCACCGCCGATTCTATAAAATTTCTTTTCTTGCAAAACTCTTAATAACTTAACTTGAATATCCAGACTAAGCTCGCCAATTTCGTCAAGTAAAATTGTTCCGCCATTTGCAAGTTCAAATTTTCCTAATTTGGTTTTCTGAGCAGCTCCGGTAAATGCTCCTTTTTCATGCCCAAAAAGTTCACTTTCTGCCAAGTCTTTTGGTATTGAACCACAATTTATTGAAATAAAAACATTGTTTTTTCTTGGACTAATTTGATGTATATATTTTGCAAAAACTTCTTTTCCGGTTCCGCTGGCACCTTCAAACAAAATTGTTGTGTCATCACTTTTTGCTAATTTTTCAACCATATTTAAAACGCGCTGAATTGGTTTACTTTTTCCAAAAAAGTCTCTGGTCAAACTATCAGAATTCAACATTGCCTGCAGTTCATTAACCTCAAGCTGAAGTCTTAAATGCTTCACACATTTTTCAAGAACAATTGCAAGCTGAT
>JBGSKB010000620.1:0-4282 GCA_041741395.1 Melioribacteraceae bacterium | reverse complement strand
AATTCAATCATTTTTTGTTTAAAAAATTCGCCGTGAATCGTTGGCTCAAAATCCCAATTCTTAATTAGTTGAGGTGACCAGAACGGATCAAAAACCCAAGCTACCCACGAGATTCCTTTCTTATTAAAATAGTTGATAATTGTTTCACCATAATCAACATCGGCAATTACTGGAATGTGTGCACCGGGACCATCGGCATTCATAAATCCTAATTCAGTAGCAATAATTGGATATTGATCTGCAACAAATCCCCAATCAACTTCCCATTTTTCTTCCCAAGGTTTTTCTATTTTTTGCGGATATGGATGAGTGACATATGCAACATTATTAAAAGCTATTTGTTCAAACTTTACATCTGTTAATTCATAAGCCCAATTAAAACCAGCAATAAGCGGAATTCCTTTTGCATTGTGCGCATAAAGAATTCCAATTATTTCTTCCATTAATTCTTTATGCTGCTGCCAAGTTATTTTTCCCAACGTTCCATTATAAGTGGTTGGTTCATTAAATAATTCATAAAAAGCCACGGTTGAATTATCTTTGTATCGTTCAGCAATTGTTTTCCAAAATCTAAATGTTTCAGTTTTAGTTGTATTATACATTGGATGCTGATAAACCTCTGTTCTCAAATTTCCAATTGAGTGCCAGTCAATTATTACATAAATTCCAAATTCACTAGCCCATTTAATTCCATCATCAAGAAGTTTAAGATAATTTTCTTCACCTTGTTCCCGCCACGCACTTGGATGAACCGGGAATCTTACCAAATTTACATTCCACTCTTTTAGAACTTTAAACAAATCTTTATTCCATTTTTCTTCCTTAATTAATTTATCGGGATCAGAAGTTGAAACTCCTCTAAAAATAATTGAATTGCCTTGTTCATCAACAAATTTGTTTCCATTTACACTAATTAAAGATAATTCATTTTTCATTTGTCCAACCAAATTGTAATTGAATAAAAACGATAAAACAACAATATAGAAAGCATTTTTAAATAATTTCATTTTACACCTTAAATTCTATTATTAAAATTTTTTATGATTATTTCAAGAGTATCATTTTTTTTCTTTGCGAAAATGACTCCGTTTCCAAACTATAAAAATAAATCCCACTTGATAAGCTACTTCCATCAAATTGAATTTCATAATTTCCAGGATTTTGTTTTTGGTTTACTAATTCTGCAACTTCTCTTCCTAAAATATCATAAACTTTTAATGTTACATTACTCAGACTAAAGCTTGCCTGTCCGGCAGGCAGGTCTGAGGCTACATTTGCTTTTTCACTTTTTACTTTTGAAGGAATCGTATATATTATCGTCGTACTTGGGTTAAACGGATTAGGATAATTTTGTGATAAATAAAAAGTTTCTGAAACTTTTTTATCCACTTTTATATTTGTTACCAAATCAGCCGGAATGGCAAGATAATCAATATCCATCCAGCCCCAAGAAGGTTCAATTTCAATAGTATTATTTCCTTCAACCAAATCAACATTTAAAGAAATTTCAAGCCATTTATTTACAACTCCTTCAAACATTAATTCAGTTATTCTAACTCCATTTACGTTTATAAACTGTCCTTTAGGAGTATCGAATGAAAGTCGGTAACCAAATTTTATTTCATAATTCCCCGCCGTTAATAAATTATTTATTTCCCATAAAATCTTGCTCGTTGTTTGTTTCATTTCTGTATAAGATCCGCCGCTTGCAGTTGGATCACTTTTTATAGTTATTCCGGTTGTTGGAATTGTAACTGCTTCCGCTTCATATCTTTTAAATGGAGGAGTTCCATAAATAATTCTTACAATATTTGATGTACGCTTATGTCCACTATTATCTGTTGCAATTGCATAAATATTATAGTTACCATTTTTTGTAGGAATCCAAGTATAACTATATGGACTATCCAAAATTTCACCAATTTTTAAATCATCATTGGCAAAAATTTCAATTAGAGCAATACTACCATCATTATCATTTGCTTCAATTTCAATATTTACGGTTGATGTGTCAGAAAATGTTGTGTTATCATTTGGAGTTAAAATTGAGATAGTCGGCCAATCACCGCCAATTCCATTAACATCAACACTGGATTTATAATTATCCCATATAGATTTAATTCCAGCTAAAATATCCACGGTTTGAGTTACCTGATTGTCAGTCCATGACCAAGCTAATGCTCCAGCATAACCAGATTGATACAAAATTTTGAAAAGATCAGTTTTCGACTTTCCAAGAGTATTTTTCATATGAAATTCAGCGAGAACTAATGGTTTATCCAATTGCCAAAAATTATTTGCATTGTGAAATGGAGATAGTGCAGTTCCCGCCCAGTCATAATAATGAACTGAATAAAAGTCCAGAATTCCATCTTCATCACCGCCGGAAGAAATTAATCTTTCATCAGAATAATAATTGTAATTTTGAATAGATGAAATTTTTTGTAATTGATTATAAACACTTTCTGAAGTTAAATTAAAATTATACTTTGTATTAATTTCATTCGTAATTTCTTTAAGTTCAAATTCAGATATTTTACTAAAACTTATAGTCGGAACATCTGTCATAGCTTGAATACTCCAGCATCCATTTGTAACTTGAGCTGAAGTATCTGTTCTATGAATTGCACCGGAAGTTAGGTTAATAAATCTTTGTATATCAGCCATCGGAACATGTTCAATTTCGGACCAACCAAATTCATTACTCATTCCTTCCGGTTCATTAAAAATTTCCCATGCAATTATTGCCGGATGTCCCTTTAATGAATCGACCATTGGAATGAGAGCATTTTTAATATATGCATTTGTGAACGTTGTATCTGTTAAAAGAAGAATATTTCTATTAAGTACAATTGAGTTTAAGTTTGATCGAAGCATATCAAATGACCATAGACATAGTTTAATTCCAATTTCTCTTTCCCAAGCAAGATCTAAAACATTTTTAATATCTTGAATTGTATATTCTCCAGCCGAAATTACTAAGCCTTCGCTATTAAATTCTGGTGATGCTGTTCCATTTGTATGCAGCCACCATCTTAAAGAATTTCCTCCATGTTCATGAATTTGAAGTAAAATATCTCCAAATTCTTCTAAGTTGGTATTTCCTTTTCCAATATCATTTGCAAAACTTAGCCAGGCTAAATTTGTTCCGCTCAAAAATAAGTCCTGGTTATTGTAACGAATAATATTTTGGCAAAAAAATGCTGAATAAGTAAATGTTAAAAACAGCAAAATATATTTCTTTTTCATATAGATTTTTTTGTTAGTTAAGTAATTATATTAAAACAGATTTTATGCCATTTAATTAAATAAATAATTTTTCCCTAAAGTATTAAATTTGGATAAATTTTTAGCAATTTATTATTTCTAAAAGTAAGAATTTGTCAATAAAAAAATATCACCCTAATAATAAATTATTAAATTGATAAAATTGTTTGACTCTATTTTATAATTGCGGAGCGTTAATTCTGAAACAAAAATTAGGATTAAAATTACATTAAATTATTTCTGTTTTTTTCAATTCAAAAGTAATTCTTATCGGTTTCTAAATTATATAACTTTAAATAATATACTCAAGGATTAGATTTTTTACTAGAAGATTTTCCAATTTTTATACTTTAATTCATACGCATTAGCTCATTTCTAAACTCTAATAAATCTTTTATTAACGGCGAGTTTGGAAAGTTATTACTCAATTTGTTAAAATATTCGTCTCCTTTTTCAATATTTTGAATATTATAATAAGCACGACTTAAATTAAAATTCAATATTTCATCATAAGGATTTAGCGAAATAGCTTTTTCTAAATAGCTGATGGCTTTATTAACATTACTTAACGCAAGGTGGATTTGTCCAATCCATTTATTTGCAAAAACTCCATCATCATATTTTAATAATTGTTCAAGAATTTCCAGTGCTTCATTATACCTATTTGATTGAATTAGAATATTTACTGCGGGTTCATAAAACAAGTCTATATAAGGAACAGTATAAATTAATGATTTATATTCTCTGAATGCTTCATTAAATTTTCCAGAATTTTCATAATATTGTGCTAATTTAATATGACCTTCTTCTAGTGTTATATTTCCATCAGTTAAAATTTGATACGCAATAGAATCTATAAAATTCATCGGTTTATAATTTATAAGTCCGGAGCGCATTCCTTCTTTTTTAACAAAGGGCCAGCCACTTTTAAGTTGAAGAACATTTAGGTTAGCATAAACACTATCTAATTTTGTTAAGCCCCATTCTTCTTTATAAAATGACATCGTCTTCATAC
>JBGSKB010000619.1:0-8071 GCA_041741395.1 Melioribacteraceae bacterium | reverse complement strand
AGTGTATTAAAAAAAACGCAACAAGAATTGGCGATGATATTTTAATTGCCAAAATAAAAATACTTCCACTGTACTTTATGATTAAATCTAATGCGTTCTGTGTAATTTTAAATCCACCAAGAGGAATTAGCTTGAATGAATATGCGATTGACTCAATTATGAATTGATGACCGTTAATTAAAATAAAAACAATTACAGCTGCCATAGAAAGTAAAGTTGCGATAATATTTCCATCATCTCCGGTAACGGGATCAAACATTGATGACATTGCCAAACCCATATCTCTTCCTACTAATAAACCGGCAAAAGAAATTCCTTGGAAAACAATGCTTATAACAAATGCCATTGTTAATCCAACCAAAACTTCTTTCATTGCGAAAATTATAATAAAAACAAAATGATCATTTTCAGTAAATGGATAAGTTTCAACACTAAAGAAAACAATATAAGTTACAATTAATGCCAGCGTTAATCTTAATAATGTTGGAATAGCAGTATTGCTATATAAAGGTGCAAAGGAAAACATCGTTCCAATTCTGATAAAAATCATTAATCCAGTAAGAAAATCTGAAATTAAAATTTCCGTCATTTCACAACCGTTTCAATTAGATTAAAAATTCTGTGAGTAAATGAAATCATTTTATCTGTTATGAACGGCAATGCTATAATTATTGTAACTGCTGTTATTATAAGTTTTGGTACAAACGTAAGTGTAGATTCTTGAATTGAAGTTGCGGCTTGGAAAATTGAAATTATTACTCCAACAATTAATCCCGATCCTAAAATAGGAAGTAGAATTAACAATACGGCAAAAAAAGCTTCACTTAAAATTTCTACAACTAAATCTAATGACATTTAATTTATTCCTCTTACAAGTGATCCAATAACTAAATTCCATCCATCCACTAATACAAAAAGTAAAATTTTAAAAGGCATTGAAATCATCATTGGCGGCAGCATCATCATTCCCATTGACATTAAAATACTTGATACAATCATATCAACCATTACAAATGGAATGAAAAGAAAAAATCCTATTATAAAACCAGCTCTTAGTTCACTTAATACAAATGCCGGAATTAAAACATGAATTGGCAAATCTTTATGATTTTTTGGCTGTGCAATATCTGCAAGCTGAATGAAAAATTTTAATTCTTCCGGTCTTGTGTTTCTTAACATAAATGTACTAATTGGTTCAATACCTTTTGTATATGCTTCTTCAATTGTAATTTTTTTATCCAAATATGGCTGAAGCGCTTTTTCATTAAATTCATTCCAAGTTGGAGTCATTACAAAAAAAGTTATAAATAATGCAACTCCGGATAATAATTGATTTGGCGGCATTTGCTGCGTGCCCAATGCAGTTTTCAAAAAATTAAATACAATTATTATTCTTAAAAAAGAAGTCGTCATTATTATAATAGACGGAGCTAAAGACAAAATTGTAAGCAATAATAATAGTTGTAAAGTAACAGCTAAATCTTCTGGATTATCTGATGTGCCAACATTTACGCCAATATTTGGAATTGGAATTGTTTGTGAACTTTGCGCAAATAAGTTTTCTTCATTTGAAAATAATGAAAATATAAAAACTAAAATGAGTAAATATTTTTTCATTTTATACCCATATTAGCTTTTAATAGATTTAAGAAATTAAGTTTAGGCTTTTCAGAATTATTAGTTGTCTCCTGAACGAAAATATTTTCATCAATTTTGTCAATTAAATTTATTGATTGTTCAGAAACTCCAAGCAAATAAACGTTATTATTAAATTGAATTACCGATACAAATTTTTTAGGAAGAATTGTTTGAGTTGATATTATTTTAATTCTTGAAGAGTTTGTTCCTTTTTTATCAAATGTATATAAATATTTTTTTACTAAAAATAATAGTCCGTACATTATTCCAGACATTACGGCAAGAATTATAAAAATTTGTACAATATCCCATGTTTTCACTATTTAACACCTTGCAGTCTTTCGTTTGCTTCTAATAAACTTGTTACTCGTATTCCAAAATGTTTATCGATTACAACAACTTCACCTTCCGCAATTTTTTTATTGTTTACATAAACATCAACTGGTTCACTTGCAAGTTTTTCCAATTCAATTACATAACCTCTTTCTAATTCTAAAATGTCTTTTATTTCCATCTTAGTTCTTCCAAGTTCAATGTAAACATTTAGCTGAAGGTCTTTAAGGAATTCAAGTTTATCATCTTCAAAGAATCCTCTTTTTTTCGATTCATTAAACTTTGGAAAATCTGCAATGCTTGCATTTACTGATGAATCAGAATTTGCAGCTTCTAATGCAGCCAGCATTTGAGCTTCGGCTTCTTCTTCGCTCATATCAACATGACCTTTAGATTCAACATCCATAGAAGATTTTTTTGAATTGTTTTCTAAATTTTTTGCCATTTTAGTTTTTCCTTTTATCTACCTTTTTTGTAATCTTTACTGCTTTATGATTATTTACAACACCGGATATTCCATAAAACATGTGCTTCTTTTCTACACTAACTTTTATTTCATCACCAACTTGATTGTTTAATAAAATTACATCTCCAATTTTTAGTTTTAATAATTGACTAAAATTTATAGATGATTTGCCAAATTCTACTTCAAGATTAAGTTCTGTTTTTTTCAAATGTTCAGTTAAAATATTTTGCGCAGTTGTTCCAGCATATTTTATCGGTCGGATTGATGATAAATTTTGATTTGTAAGTTTTGATAAAATTGTATCGAAAGCGTAAGTCGCAAAACATAAATTCATCATGTAACTTTGCTCGCCAATAAGAACTTCAAAAGTAATTAGCAAAACACTTTCACTTTGTGAAGTTATTTGAACAAAATCTATATCCGGCTCAAATTTGTCAATCTTAAAAGTATAGTCACCAATTATTTGCCAAGCTTTTCCTAAATCATTAAGAATTTTATTAATTACGACTTCCAAGACTTTTTGCTCAATTGGAGTAATTACTTGAGAGTTTTTTGAACCTTTTCCATTTCCGCCTAAAAGTCTATCAACTAAAGTAAGAGCAAATTCTGAGCTAAATTCTAAAATTCCCTTTATATCAGTTTGGTTAATATCAAAAGTAAATAAGCATGCGGGATTTGAAACAGAAAGCACATATTCCGAATAATAAATCTGATCAACTGAAGTTACATTGCAGTTTATAATTGTCTGAAGTTTAGACATTAAAAATGAGCTGAACATTTCTGCAAAGTTTTCATTTATGTTATGAATTGTTCTGAGCTGATTTTTTGAGATTCTGTTCGGCAACCTAAAGTCAAAAGGGATTACTTCCTTTTCAACTTTTGTATTTTGATATTCTGTTTTGGTTGAGCCAGAATCAGCACTATTTAACAGCGCATCAATTTCTTGTTGTGATAATACTTCTGCCATTTTAATTTAACACGTATTTACTGAAATAAACATTTTTGATATTAGCTTTTGGTAATAATTTGTTTACTTGATTAGCTATTTCAATTTTTAATGAGTCTTTTAATTCTACTCTGCTTAATTCTGATAATGATTTTTGCGACATTGAATTTAATATCATATCCTTGATTACAATTTCATTGTCTTTTAAAAGTGTAGCTTTTTCTTCATTGGCAACTCCAAAACCTACTGAGAGAAGCAACAATCTTTGCCCGCTTGTTCCGGCTGGATTAATTATTAAATCTTCAATACTGAAAATTTGAGTTGCACTCTTTCCCTCTTCTCCTTCCCCAGAGTGTTCAGAATCCTCAGATTCTTCTGCTTCATCAGATTCAGAATGTTCAACATTTTCTCCTTCATGTTTTTCGCTTGAAGCCGGAGCACTTTTTACTAAAAAATTTGCAGTAATAAAATAGACAAGCACAAGTTGAACTATAAACAGTGGAAGACCAATTAAGATTATTTTAAAGTTAAAGCCTTTTTTTGCTGGTTTTTCGCTTTTTGCTTCCTTTTTTACTTCTTCTTCTGCCATTATTATCTCCAATTTTTATTTATAATTTCAATTGGTATGCCATTAGGAAAAAGAATGAAATATTTGAGAGAAAGCTAAAAAACAGTGTTTTTTGATATTATAAATTATTGTAATTGTAGAATATTGACCATTTGATCAACTGTAATAATTTATAAAAATTGCGAAAAGAAATATTTGGGGATCATTTTATTGATCCCCATTTTTAGAATTTATTATCTAACTAAATTTGTTATTTCTTGTAAAAGTGTATCTGAAACCGTTATTACTCTTGAGTTTGCTTGGAAACCACGTTGAGAAACAATCATTCTTGTAAATTCTTCAGAAAGATCAACGTTTGATTGCTCAAGAGCACCAGATTGAATAGTTGTGTTGCTTGTTTCGCCAGGTTCACTGATATACGGTTCTCCGGCATTTGCAGAAATTGTGTACATGTTTTCACCTACGCTTGTAAGCGCATTTCTATTTGGGAAAGTAGAAACCAATATTTGTGCTAATTTTCTTGATTGTCCGTTTGTAAATACACCTTCTATATAACCGTATTGATCAATGCTGATATTTGCTAAAGAAGCTGCTGCAGAACCGTTTTGAGATGCTGCAGAAACCACAGAACTTCCTGAAATTTGAGTAATACCTTCAAAACCCTCACCAAGATTTAATTCAATATTTTCTTGAGATGCACCACCCATTGGTGCAAAAGTCAACACTGGAGGATTTGGAGCAATAGAAGCGATTGATCCATCTGAATTAAAAGAAATTGTTCCCTCACCATCACCACCGTTTAGTGTTCCACTGGAAGCTGGAACTTCTGTTACCCATTTCCAATTGTTATCAGCTATTTTTGTAAACTTTAAAGTCATTGTATGAGCATTTCCTAACGAATCAAAAATAGATACTGTTCCGGAGACTAAAGTTGGTTTTCTGTTACTATCTGTAACTGAACTTAAAGTTTTTGTTGCACCTTCCTCTACACCAGTTGGATCAAATGAAAAGTTGATTCCTAATTCAGTTTCGGTAATATCAAAAGCTGCTGGTGCTCCGCCGTTAAATGTAGTCATTTCTCCTGATGTTGGATCAAATTCAACTTCAACTGTTGTTGGACCAACCGCTGGGACTGTTGGATTTCCTTCGCTATCAAGTAATTGATAAGTTAAATCATAAGTGTTATCTGCTGTTTTTACATAATTTGTTGCAAAAGAATATTCATTTCCAAAATCATCATAAACAGTTGCTTCACTTGCTTGTTCGGTTCCAACAGCAACATTATTCTGAAGATTTCCGGTTTGAACAAATTCTTCAGAACGAGTTAAAGATGAAGTACTATCAAGATTTCCATCCCAAACTATATCAGTTGTAGGAACAGCCGGCAATCTTAAATTTGAATCAATAACAATATTTTCAAGATTATTTCCAGGTGGAACTGTTCCATCATCTGTTGCAACTTTACCTTGAACAATTGCACCATTTTGCGGATTTACTAATTGTCCGTCTGCATCAAATATAAATGCGCCGGCTCTAGAGTAAAATGTTTCACCATTTTTCTTTAGTACAAATAAGCCATCGCCTTGCAATGCTAAATCGGTTGTAATTCCGGTTCTTTCAAAAGTACCTTGATTCCAGTTTCTATCAACTGAATTTAATTTCATTCCCAAACCAACTTGAAATGTGTTTGTACCGCCGGCAGTATCTGTTGGATTTGTTCCGTAACGAATAAATTGATTGAAAGTATCACTAAAAGTAACTCTGCTGCCTTTATAACCAATTGAGTTTACGTTTGCAATGTTGTTACCAATAACATCTAACATTGCTTGGTGATTTCTGATACCGGAAACTCCGGCAAATAAGGAATTAATAAGAGACATCTTAAACCTCCTAAGGATTTTTTTAAAGTGCGATTCAACATCAGTCGGTCAGTTGAATCTGGGCGTCCTTTGAAGGTCCCGCCCGTTTATTTAGTTATTTAATTACTATGCAAAAACTACGCTATCAATATTTGTGAAAATGTTTTCCGAACTTTTTTCAACATTCAAAGCAGTTATAACTGTTTTGTTCGGAATATTTACAATGAACGCTCTGTTGTTCATCATTACTAATGAATCTTTCGCTCCTTTAGCCTCCGCTTTCATTACTGCATTCTGCAATTTATTCATATCTTCATTTGATAATTCTAATTCTCTCGATTCAATTCTTTTTGAAGCATGATTTGAGAATTTTAATTTCTCAAGTTCAGTTTTAAATATTGAATCAAAACTTGAACTTCCTTCTTTAATATTATTTGCAGGATGTTCTGGCTTAACTATTGGAACAAAAGGAACATTTATTCCATTAATCATATTTGCCATTTTTTACCTTCTATTTTACTTTCTGTTTATTTTCTAAAATTTCAAAAACGTCAGATACTAAATACTCTAAACCATTTACCAATATTGAAGTACCCGAACTTCCGAATCTAACTCCCTCAATAGTTCCAATTAAATATTGAGCAACCGTCATATCTTCACCAGTAAGAGTAGAAGCTGTTAATTCAAAAGTATATTCACCTTCTTGAACTACATCACCTTCATTATCGGTAAAATCCCAATCAAGTTTATAGGCCCCTTCTGTTTTTTCTAAATCTTCAAATTCTTTAACTACTACACCGGATGAATTTTTCACTACTACTTTTAAATCGCCAGCATTTGCCGGAAGTTCATAACCAAAAGAAGTGCTTTCTTGACCTTCATAAGAAATTGTATCACCGGCAATTTTTGCATTTTTCCCAATTAGTGTTGCTGTCATTGTGTTATTTACTGATTGAGTTAATAAATAATTTGCATCAATACTATTATTTAAACTATCGTTGATGTTTTTCAATTGTTCTAATGAACTAAATTGAGCAAGCTGTGCAGAATAATCCGTTCCATCCATCGGTTCAAGCGGATCTTGATTTTTTAATTGTGCAATCATTAATTGCAGAAATGCATCTTTATCCAGTGAACTTTTGCTTTCGGTTGCATATTCTGCAGTTGATGTTGTTGAAGTTGTTGTTGATATTCCATCGATCATTTTTTAATTCTCCTATGCTATATATTCGTAAGTATTGTAGCCTAATGTTTTTGTTTTTTTATCTTCATTGAAATCTATATTCTCAGCCTCAAATTGATTTTCATTCAAATCATTTTTTGTGTTCGTTCTTTTTTCGTTTTTATGATTTTTGGGTTGACCTAACGAAATATTTAGTGAACTTAACTGAATTCCACTTTTCGATAATTCCTCTTGTAATTTTTCAACATTTCGTTCTACTAAATGTTTGGCATGTTCATTATCAACTTCTATTGAAGCTTTCAACGCATTATCAATTGTTGTAAGAGTGATTTTCATTTTACCAAGACTTTCCGGTTTTATATCAAAAGTAAGGCTTCCTTTTTCTTGGTTCGAAATAAACTTGCTAAGTTCTTTAATTATTTCTGCTGATTTTACAGCCTTATGTGCCTTCGATGATTCATTCTCAAAATTTGTTTTATTTGTCAAATCCATTTCTTTCTTTATTTCATCTTTCACAATTGAATCAAAATTTATTTCATGATGAGGTTTAATAATATTTTTATCAACACTAACCAAATTCTGTTTTGAACTATCCGTTAAGTTTTGCTTTGTATCTTCCTTGTTTGAATCAACTAATTCACTGCTTACTTTAATTTGTTTATGAACACTAACTTCTTCATCTTTATTTAAAATTGTTTTTACATTATTTTTTACTTTAACAGATAATTTTCTGCTTTCTTCATTTGGTAATAATTCAACTTTTTTTATTGTGTTAGTAACTTTTTGAGTTTCACTTACTGCATTTACTATTTCTTTTTTTGTATAAGATTTTAGATTATCCTTTAGTTCAACTTCATTTGTCTTTTCAACTAAATTATTTTTTTCACTTGTATTATTTTTAGCAGAGTTTTCTTTCAATTCTTTTGAATTATTTATTTCACTTTTTATTTCAGAATTATTGTCTTTCGTTTCACTGCTTACTTGTTGAATATTTCTGGTTATAACTTTTTCATTAACATCTTTTTTTACTTCATCAGTTTTTATGTACTTTGTTTCATCTTCAGTATTTTTTTCAGTT
>JBGSKB010000618.1:0-5711 GCA_041741395.1 Melioribacteraceae bacterium | reverse complement strand
AAGAAATATTGACCGTTTCCCGGAAGATTTTATGTTTGAATTAACTATTGAAGAATATCAATCTTTAAGATCACAGATTGTGATCTTAAAAAGAGGAGAACATTCTAAGTATAACCCATTTGCATTTACCGAACAAGGCGTTGCGATGTTATCAAGTGTTCTAAAAACAAAAAGAGCAGTTGAAGTAAATATTGCAATAATGAGAGCTTTTGTTCAATTAAGAAAAACTTTGGAATCCAATCAAAAGCTATCTCAAAAGTTAAAAGAATTAGAAGAAATGACAAATCAAAGATTTGATAAGCAAGATAAAAAAATAGCAATTATTTTTGATGCAATAAAACAATTAGTAAAAGTAGAAGAAAAACCTAAAAGAAAAATTGGATTTTAATCATTTTGAAAGCTATTGCCATATAGCACTCTTAATCTATCCTATCATTCTTTCAGCTTTAGTTCAATAAAAAGTGAATCATTCAAAATAAAACTTGTTTCTTCAAAACTTGGTGGACCAAAACTTCCCTCCGCATAATTTGAGAAAACATAATCTTCTGTTGGCCAGCCAAATATACTTCTATCTAATTTCCCGTTTGAGTTTTCATCATGAAAAATTGCCAACGCATATTTGCCTTTTTCTAAATTCATAAAAGTATGAATTACTAACGAATCATTAATTGGCAAATTTACACCAATTTTCCCGGATTCTTTTTTAGGAAATGATTCTGGATTATTAAACAAACCAATTGAAATATTTCCACTTCTCTCATCTAAATTGCTGATTTTAATTTTCAGTGTGCAATTTTGCGCAGAAATAAATTCTATTGGTAAAAAAATCAAAACTAATAGAAAATAAATTTTCATAGTATTTAGTATTATTTTGAGTATAACTTATACAAAACCGGAACAACAATTAATGTTAAAATTGTTGAAACTAAAAGTCCGCCAATAATTGTCCAACCCATCGGAGCCCACATTGTTCCACCGCCGAGTGTTAGAGGAAACAAACCGACAATTGTTGTTCCCGTAGTTAGTGAAATTGGCATAAATCTAACTTCACAAGCGGAGACTAACGCTTCAACTAAATTCATTCCTTCAATTCGTAATTGATTTGTATAATCTACCAATATAATTGAATTATTAACAACAATTCCCACCAAACTTGTTAATCCTACAAAAGCTGTAAACGAGAAAGTGTTTCCAGTTATGAAAAGCATAATTAATGATCCAATAATTGCCAAGGGAATTGCGGAAAAAACAATAAATGGTTGTTTATACGATTTGAATTGAAGTACAAGTATTCCAAAAATTCCAACTATTGCAATTATCATTGCCTTTGTCATTCCACCAAAAGATTCTTGCTGACTTTCCTTTTCTCCGCCAACATAAAATGAATAACCTTTTTTCCACGGATAGTTTTCCAACTTTGAAATTATTGAATTTGTTACTTTGTTAACCGAAAAGTTAGAAATTACATCAGAAGATATTGTTACGGTTCGTGAAAGATCATAATGACTAATTGCAAGCGGTGTTGATGTGAATTCAATTTTTGCCAATTGCCTTAACGGAATTTGCTCTCCAGTCAGAGATGAAATAAATATTCTATCAAATTTTGCAAATTCAGAATTTTCTATTTTAGGAGCACGCAAAACAATATTAAATTCTTTTCCATTCTTATCTCTAAAATTTGTAATTGTTAATCCATTTATTGAGGCTCTTACTGTTCTATCAATTTCTGCAATTGGAACTCCCAACATTGCAGCTTTTTCCTTATTTATTTTTACAGATAAATCAGTTTTTGTTGTACTCATAGGGTTATTAATATTTACTGTGCCTTCGGTATTTTTAAATATTTTTTCAACATCTAAAGAAATTTTTCTTAACTCAGAAATATTTTCTCCTAAAATTTTTATTGCAATTGGTGCTTCAACCGGCGGACCTTGCTCAAATTCTTTTACTTCAATTTCTGCCCCCGGATAATTCAAAAATTCATTTCTTAATTCGCTTAAAAAATTATTGAATTCTGAAAAGTTATATGATTTCAATTCAACAAAAATTTGTGCATGATTTTTTGCATTTCTCTTGCCAATTACATTATAATAAATTCTTGGATTTCCATTTCCAATGTTTGTTGTAAAGTTTAAAATCTCATCTTTCTCTTTTAAATATTTCTCAACTTTTATTGCCATTTCTGCTGTTTTATTTATGCTGGAGCCTTCCGGCAAATTTATATTAATCATAAATTGCGGCTTTTCTGCTTTTGGGAAAAAGCTAATTCCAATAAAAGGAATTAATGTTAAGCTCAACAAAAATGCAACAATCGAAATTGTTATAATTAATTTTGGATTATTAAGTGCAAATTTTAATCTTTTTTTATACACATTTTCAATTAAGTGATTTACAACTTTTCTCATTTTTCTTTCATGAGAAATTGATTTAGAGCTCATAAACTTTTTTGATAATAAAGGTGTGAAAGTCAATGCCAGCATTAACGAAGCGAAAAGAGTATATGTAACAGTAACAGGCATACTTCTTATAAAATCTCCGGTTACATCTTGCATCAACATCATTGGAATAAAAGCAAAAATAGTTGTTAATGTTGAGCTAATAATTGGCCAAGTTATTTGTGAAGTTCCTTTTATTGCTGCGTCATAATTTGATAATCCTTGGGAAATGTATCTTGAAATATTTTCAGTTACCACAATAGAATTATCAACAAGCATTCCAAGTGCAATAACTAATCCCGCAATTGACATTTGCTCTAATCCAAATTTTGATAAATCCAAAAATCCAATTCCAATCACAATTGATATTGGAATTACGGTCATAACTATTAGAGATGTTCTAATATCAACAAAAAGAAACATTACAATTCCGACAAGAATTAAACCTTGCAAGAGATTTATGAAAAATCCTTTTAATCTTTTTTCTACGCTTTTTGATTGATCAAAAACAGTTTCTAATTTCATTGAATTTGGAAGTAAAGTTTTAAATTCTTCAATTCTTTCTTTCATCATATCAGAAACATCAAAAATATTAGTCCCAACTTTTTGATCAGCAGTAATAAATATTGAATGTTTACTATTAAATCTAGCAATATGTTTTTCGTCCTCGTAAGTTTTAAAAACTTTTGCCACATCTTTCAAATAAAGAATACCGCTATAAGAAGAACTAATAATAATATTCTGAATTTCTTTTAAATCCTTAAAACTACCACTTGTTTGAATGCTAAAATTCTTTCCGCCTAAATTAACTTCACCACCCGGAATATTTGCATTTTGCGATTGTATTATTTGAATAACTTGAGAAAGCGGAATTTTATATTTTGCTAATCTTTCTAAATTAATTTCAATTCTAATTTCTTGTTCAGGATAAGCCAATGTCTGAACACTCTTTACACCATTTACTTTTTTCAAAATATCTTCTAAATGCTCAGCTTCTTTTTCCAATTTTGAATATTCATCCTTTTCCGAAACAAGCGCAAGCTGTAATATTTTAACATCGGAGATTGTCCATTTCAACATATCAATATCATAAATTTCACTTGGTAAATTATTTCTTATACTATTTACTTTTTGAGTAACATCAGAATACTTTTCTTCGGAGTCACTTCCGGCAAGAAATTCAATATCAACAACACCATAACCATCGCGGGCATAGCTTTTAATATTCTTAATATCTTCAAGTTCATTAAGTGCTTCTTCAATTGGGTTTATAACTGTTTCCTCAACATCATTTGGTGTGGCTCCGGGATAAATAACAATTACCGAAGTTGCCGCCGGCGATACTTGCGGATCTTCTGATCTTGGCATAGTTAAAAAAGAAACTACTCCGAGTAATAATAATATTAAAATTATAATTATAGAGAATTGATGATTCTCTAAAGTTGCTTTTGAAATATTCATCTTAAATTCCTAATAAATTACTTAACAATTTTAACTCTTGAGTTTTCATTCAAGTATTCAATCCCTTCAGTAACAATTTCAGTAATTTCATTATCATTTAATTTTACTAAAACACCGTTTTCTAAAATTTCAACAACTTCAACTTCTTTTTTATTTGCAATATTATTCTTGATATAAAATATATTTCCTAATCTTCCATCAGTCTCAATTAGCGATTTAATCGGTATTTTTTTTAAGTAATATTTATCTGATGAGAAAATATCAACGCTTGCTATCATTCCGGATACTAAATTTTTATAGTTATTTTTTATTGTTAATTCAATTTCAAATAATCCATTCATTGGATTTGCTGCACCGGCAATTTTAGAAATATTTGCAATATAATTTTCTGTTTGTGAATCAAATGTAATTTTCGCTTTATCACCAATTTTAAATTTTGGTAAATCATTATCTGTAATTCCACAAATAATTTTCCATGAAGTTTCTTGCGAACCCATTATAAATATTGGTGTTCCGGGTCCGACCATTTCATTTTCATTAATAATTTTTTTATAAATTTTTCCGAAAAACGGGGCTGTAATTGTTGAATAATTTAAATTAAATTTTGCAATGTTTAATGTAGAATTTGCAGCATCTAATCCGGATTTTGCATTTTGAAATTGTTCTAAAGTTACAACACTATCTTTGTATAAATTTTCCACACGGGTAAAATCTCTAAGAATTTTTTCATAATTAATTTTTGCTTGATTATACTGAGCTTCAATTTCATCCAATTTTAATTTCGCTAAAATTTGTCCAGCTTTTACAACTTGACCTTCTTCAACAAATATTTTTGAAACTATCCCACCAGTCTTGAATGAAAGCGTAACTTCCTTATCAGATTTTAATCTACCACTTGTGTGAATTAGCAAGGATATTTCTTCCTCAATTATTTTTGTAGTTTTTACTGGAATAATTTCATCAGATTTATTTTCTTCCTTTTTTTCACTACAATTAGAAATGAATAATGCAGCAATTATCATTGTTATGAAAACGCGAATTTTATTTTTCATATATAATCCTAAATATTTATTTACAATTTTTATTTACAATTTTTATTTTCACTTTTTACTTTTTATCACTATACTTTTCCAAATCAATCAATGCTCCAATTTTTTCCATTTCTGAAATTTTCTGTTGATAATCATATTTTGTAATAATTTCATTTATTTCCGACTGCAACAATTTATTCCGCGAATCCAAATATTCGATATAATTTACCATTCCTTCTTTATATTTTTTATCAACAATTCTGAATGCTATTTTCATACTATTGAGCATTTCTTGAGCTGATTTTATTGACTTTTGAGCCACTTCGTAATTTTTGTAGCATTCTAAAACTTGCAGAGAAATTTGCTTTTTCACTTCATCAATTTGTGTGTTTACCTTTTTTACTTCTAATTCTGCCTGCTCACTTTTTGAAACATCTTGAAATCCGTTAAATAAATTCCATTGCATAACAAGAGAAGCCGACCAATAATCATCTTTATCGGAAAACTTGTAATCTTCACCTTGAAAGCCATAATCAGCGGCGAGAAATAATGTTGGAAAATATTTTGAATTAGAAATTGATTTTTTATCATCAAAAACATTTGAAGCAAAATCTAATTGTTTTAATTCTTCTCTATTTTGAATTGCAGCAGAAAAAGTTTGATCAAAATCAAATGGTAAAGTTTGTGAAACTGAATTTGTATCAAAAATGATTTCACTTTCTAAAGGTTTATTGAGCAAAAAATTAAAATAAGAAATCGCCAACTCCCTATTATTACTAGCTTC
>JBGSKB010000617.1:0-5884 GCA_041741395.1 Melioribacteraceae bacterium | reverse complement strand
TAAAGTGAAATCTAACTGTGTCAAGACTTACGTTTAGTTTATCTGCAATTGCTTTATAACTATTTCCTTCAACTAATCCGCTTAAAACTTCTTTTTCTCTTTTTGTTAAAGCAATATGTTCTAAATCTTTTTGAATTGGTTTTGATTTTTGAAAATAATCGACAACCTTTCTTGCAATGTTACTTGTCATTGGAGCGCCTCCATCATAAGCATCTCTTATTGCATCTAATAATTTTGCGGGTGGAGTTTTTTTCACTAAATATCCTGAAGCTCCCGCACAAAGTGCTTCAAATATCAGATCATTTTCATCATAAATGGTGAGAATTAGAATTAATATTTCATCGGAAATTTTTTTAATTCTTCTTATTCCTTCAATTCCGGAAATCCCCGGCAAATCAATATCCATTAAAATAACATCAACTTTTAGTTTTGTAACTACTTCAAGAAGATCTTCACAATTTGAATACGCAGCCGTACACGAATATCCTTCAGTTCCATCTATAAGAAGTTTTAATCCTTCTCTAATTGTTGTGCTGTCTTCAACTATTACAACATTTATCATAAGAAAATATTTTTTTAATTATCTAATATTACCAATATACTTAACTACAGTTCCTTTACCAACTTCTGATTTTACAAATAATTTGCCGCTTATTTTTTTTGCCCTTTTCTGCATATTTGTTAAACCATTCCCCATATTATCATCATTATTTATGATAAAACCTTTCCCATTATCTTTCAAAACCATTTCTAATTTTTTACCTTCAATTTTTGCGTTAAGCAAAATTTCTGAACAATTACTATGAGTTATTGAATTATTTATTGCTTCTTTAAAAACTAAGAATAAATGCTGTCTGTGCTCCATCGAAAGCGTAACTTTTTCTAATGATTTTAAATTTTCAGATCTGAATGAAATCGATGTATCTGCAAGAAGTTCTGAATATGTATCTTGTAAACGTAAAATCAAATCATAAAGTGAATCTCGTTGCGGGTTTACAAGCCAAACAATATCGCTCATTTTATCAATTAGGTATCGCGATTTCAAACTTATTTTATTTAGATTTTTTACAATATCTTCATCTTTACCTTTTAATTTAGTATTAATAACTTCACTTAAAATTGAAATTTCTGTTAAGCTTGAACCAATATTATCATGCAAATCTGCCGCTAATTTTGTTCTTAATCTTTCAACAGCAAGCAAGTTTTTTATTTGTGTAGTTATATAGTAAATTACCAATATTGAAATTGTAGCAACAATTAATAAAATAAACCACCAAGTTTTCCAGTATGGCGTGCTAATTATAATTGTAAGCATTTCATCATGTTTACTCCAAATACCATCGTTATTTGAACCTTTTACATGAAAAATATATTTACCATCTGTAACATTCGTATAAGATATTTTATTATTATTTTGAGGAAGTGAAATTCTTTCATCATAATTTTCAAGATAATATTTATATTGATTTTTTTCCGGTGTAATGTAATCTAAAGCAGCAAATTCAAAATCAATCTTATATTGATTATATGGCAAAGTAATGATTTTAGTTTTAGTGAAGGAATTTATATTAATAATTTTTTGCTGATTTGGAAAATCAATTGGGATAATGTTACAATTTGTAATATAAACCGGAGGTTCGTTGTTATTCTCAACCAGCTGACTTGGAACGAATGAATTTAATCCGTTTATTCCACCAAAGTAGAAAGTTCCGTCATTCGCTTTGTGGTAAGCTCCCCAAAAAAATTGATTACTCTGCAAACCATCTCGCGTATCAAAATTTTTAAATTTTTCTTTGGTAATATTAAATTTTGAAATTCCATTATTTGTGCTTAACCATAAATTTCCATCTTCATCTCCAATAATTCCGTAAATAACATTGTTGGGTAAACCATCTTTTTCTGTAAAATGTTTTATTTCATAATTTCCATTGTTATCATTTATAATAATTTTATTTAATCCGCCGCCGATTGTACCAGCCCAAATAACTAATTTATTTCCCGAACTTTTTGATTTGTCTTCATATAGCGAAATTACTCTATTATCACTTAAACTTTTAATAGTGCCCGGAATATTTAAATATTTATTTATTTTAAAATCGGGGAATTTAGTTTGGTTACTTTTGTTTCTAAATATAATTTGATTTAAACCTTTCCAAGTTCCGATCCACAAATTTCCAAATCTGTCTTCAATAATGCACTTTGACTGAATTCTGTTATCACTAATATTTGTTTGTGTTGAATCATTACTTGAAAAATGGAAAACTTTATTAAATTTTTCATCATAAACATCTAATCCATTTTCTGTGCCTATCCATAATCTTTTTTTTGAATCTTGAAAAATTGATTGAATAATATCATTGCTTATTGAATTTTTATCATTAGGATTATTTCTATAAACTTTAACATTTTCAATTTTTGAATTTTTAGAATTTGATGAAAATGTAATTTTATTCAAGCCATTTGACCAAGTTCCAACCCATAAAATTCCGGACTTATCTTCATAAATTGACGTAATATTAACTTCACTTAAATTGAATTTATTTTTTGAAGATATTCCAAAATGCTGAAATACATTTTCTTTTTTATTAAATCTATTTAATCCTTTTCCAAGAGTTCCAATCCAAATATTTCCAAATGAATCTTCTGAAATTGCTCTAATCATACTATGACTTAAACTATTTTCATCCGATGGATTATGATTAAAGTGTTTGAACTTTCTATTGATATTTACTTTATTTATTCCTCCGCCAACTGTACCAATCCAAACAAGATTATTTTTATCAATGAAAATTGTTCTTATCAAATTTTTACTTAAACTTTTTAGATCGGATAAATTTTGAATGTAATTAATAAAACGGTTATACTTTTCATCAAATAGACTCAAACCGCCTTCTGTAGAAATCCATAACATTTTAGAATTATCAAAATCCAAATCTGTAATATTATTGTTTATCAAACTTGAAGAAGTGTTTCCAACTCTAAATTGAGAAATCTTTTTAGTGATTTTATTTAACTTATTTAATCCACCGTTGTAAGTTCCAATCCATAAATTATTTTCAGAAGATGTAATTGCCCAAATTATGTTACTGCTAAGGCTGTTTTCAATTTTTGTACTTAAATAATTTGTAATAGTTTTTCTATTTTGATCAAATTCAAAAAGTCCGCCGCCCTCGGTTCCAATCCACAAAATATTATTTTTATCCAAATGTAAAGCTCTAATTGCATTTGCATCATTTCCCTTACTTGAATTTTTTATTAGTGAAATTTGTTTAAATGAATTTTCTTTGTAATTAAATTCAGATAAACCTTTACTGTTTGTTCCTAAAATTAAATTACCGTTTTTACTTTGAACAATTGCCCGGATATTATTTTCTCCAATAGTTTTATTATTTTGCGGATTGTTAAGAAAGCGTACAAAGTTATTTGTTTCATAAATATAACGATTGAGTCCGCCGCCATTGGTTCCAATCCACAAATTTGAATCTGAATCTTCAAAGATTGTCCAAATAAAATTATCCGAAATTGAATTTAAATCGGAAGGATCATTTCTATAAACTAAAAAACTGTAACCGTCGTATCTATTTAATCCATCTTCAGTTCCAAACCATATAAATCCTTTACTGTCTTGCAAAATTGCATGAACTGTAATTTGAGAAAGTCCATTTTCAATTGAAATTCTATCAAACATCAAATCTTCATAAATATCATTTTTATTCGAACTAGAAATATTTTGGCTATGCAAAAAGTTATTGTAGATGAAAATCAGAAAAAGTGTAAAAGTGAAATTTTTAATTATTTTTTGCTGAAAAAAAATCATTGCAGATTCTTTAGTCTCTATTATGATTTATTAAAATACTAATAAATTATTATATTTATAATAACTAAATTGATGAAATTTTAATCCAACAAATTCGCTAATAATTTATTTCCAATTTTATTTATGAATGATAATATCCAGCAAAATTCCGCATACAAAAAAATTATTGAGCTTACTGAAATTGTAAAAGTTAATAAATATCAGACAAGCAATATTGAACTTAAACAATACAATTATGAAACTGAATTGATAAAGAATAAACAAAAATTAAAGATTCAAGTTTATTTTGGTAAAAAAGGATTGAAAGTTGTTTTACAGGGAAATAAAGCTTCCAAAGAATTTGATGAATTAAATGGTTTAATAAATGGTAACTACTCGTTAAATTTTCAAAATAACAAAAATGAAAATTACAATGAGTACATTGGAACTGATGAAACTGGGAAAGGTGATTTTTTTGGACCTTTAATTATTGCCGGATTTTATGTCAATGCTGAAGTTCAAAAATTCCTTATAAATTTAGGTGTGAAAGACAGTAAAGAATTACCTGATCCCAAAATTGATGAAATTGCAAATATCATTAAAAAGAATTTTCCAAATAATTTTTCAATTGTTACAATCAAACCAGAAAAATATAATCAGCTTTATAATGATTTTAAAAACTTGAATAAACTTTTAAATTGGGGTCACTCAAAAGTTATAGAAAATCTTTATCCCGTTTTTAAACCGGAAACTATAATTGTAGATCAATTCAGCAAAACTCCTTTAAATGTTTCCTTAAAAACTAATTTTGCAAATGTAAATTTTATTCAAATTCCTAAAGCTGAAAAGTATATTGGAGTTGCAGCAGCATCAATTTTAGCAAGAAATGAATTGAATAAATGGTTTGATAAAAAAAATCACGAAGGATTTAGAATTTTGAAAGGTGCTTCAAGAGAAGTTGAAATTTCTGCAAAAAATATCTTTAACACGCATGGTAAAGAAACTTTTGAGAAATTAGTTAAACTTCATTTTAAAACTGCACAAAAAATTTTCGAGAATTAGTTTATATTTTAGAAATTGTTTAAAAAAATTTATATTTAAATACATTTAATTAGGTAAATAATGGCAAAGTCAAATCAAATTAAGCGCATAGGAATTTTAACCGGAGGCGGTGATTGCCCGGGATTAAATGCAGTAATAAGAGGAGTTGCAAAACCAGCTCATGATAATGGTTTAACAGTTCTTGGCATTCAAGATGGTTTTGAAGGTTTAGTTGAAGGAAAAGCTACTGAGCTTTACAATAAAGATGTTTCTGGTATTTTAGCTCAAGGTGGAAGTATTTTGGGAAGCTCAAATAAAGGCGACCCATTTCATTGGCCTGAAGATATGGGAGATGAAATTCAAATAGTTGACCGTTCAAAAAAAGCAATGAAAAATTATGAGGCGTGGAATTTAGATGCTGTTATTGCTATTGGCGGTGATGGAACAATGCACATCTCAAATAAATTATCCGAAATGGGAATGAACATTGTCGGCGTGCCTAAAACAATTGATAATGATTTGGAAGCTACCGATCAAACATTTGGTCACGATTCTGCTGTTTTTGTTGTTTCGGAAGCGTTAGATAGATTGCACACAACCGCATCGACTCACCATAGAGTTATGGTAATTGAAGTTATGGGTCGTTATGCCGGTTGGATTGCATTAAATGGTGGATTAGCAGGTGGTGCAGATATAATTCTTCTTCCGGAATTCCCATTTAGCTGGGAAGTAATTTACGATAAAGTTGAACAAAGAAGTATGCAGGGAAAAAGATTTAGCATAGTGTGCGTTGCTGAAGGCGCTAAAGCTCAAAATGAAGAAATGGTAATTAAAGCAAAAGATATTAAACGTACAGATCCAATTCAACTTGGCGGAATTGCAGAATATGTTTCAAAAATGATATCTGAAAATACTAAAATTGAAACACGTTATACTGTTTTAGGTCATTTGCAAAGAGGCGGAAGTCCAACGCCTTACGATAGAATTCTTTCAACAAGATTTGGTACTTATGCAATCAATTTAGCAATGAACAAAATGTTTGACAGA
>JBGSKB010000616.1:0-8996 GCA_041741395.1 Melioribacteraceae bacterium | reverse complement strand
TTAAATTCCATTTTTTTTGTTCCTTATAAAGTTGCAGCAACTGGAATTGTAATTCTTAGATCGAGGGAAAAGAATTGATATTCATACAAATAATTATAACTTGCAACAATATCCATTAGAAATAAAGATAATCCGCCTCCAAAATGAAATCCAACTTTAGATAAATTTTCTAATCGATTAGATTTTTCTAAATCAATTTTATATTGATGAAAATCCGTAACATATGAATACGAAATTCCCCCTTCTGCAAATGGCATAAGGAGAATCATGTCATCAACAATTGGATTAAAAAAATACTTTACTCCAAAATCTGCACTAAACAAACTTGACGTTAATGTTGAATGATCCGAATTTTGATAAAATTTATAACTTCCCGAGTGATTTTGATATCCAAATTTTCCATAGAAAAAAATTGGCAGAAAATTTACATCAGTGTAAGATACAACGGCACAAAATCCTGGACCAATATTACTTCTACTTGCAAATTCTCCCATTGGAAATCTTGGTCCAACACCCAAAGAAAAAAATACACCTTTTGCTTCGTTATAATTTTCTACTTGTGCTGAAAGAAAATTATAAGAAAAAAAAATAATGAAAATTAGAGTTTTGTATAAATTCATTCTGTTACAGAATTAGTTTAGTAAATTTGTACCAACTCCAAATTTATAAACAAGTCCGCCGCCTATTTTTGAAGTATTGTAAATTAGATAAAATCCAATCACTGCAAAAATAACAAATAAAAAGTTGAATTTAGATTGATTTTTCTTTTTCAAAAATATATAGGTTTTTGAGATAAGCAGAATAAAAAAATACCACATTGTTAAAGTTGCATAAAATTCATGTTCCGAAATTTCGCTTACCAAAGTTTGTGTCAATAAATTATTTTGATTAAGTAATTGAAATTCCATATTTCCGGTTAAAACTGAAGCAATTCCACCAATTACTCCAATTAGCAAACTTAAATGAGTAATTTTAATTAAGAAATCTCTTTTAAATATTTGCGATATAATTTCTAGAACAACATAAAATGTTAAAAATGCAATCGGGAAATGAATTACTAAAGGATGTTTATCGGCTAAAAATTCCATGATATTTCTTTCAAAAAATTATTTTAAATAATTAGAAACTTCAGAAATATTAAATTTGTTATTCTTGTGACCCTTCAACTTATATACAGAAATTTACATAATTGACTCTGGATTCCCACTTTCGTGGGAATGATCTGTAAATTTATTGTGCATTTTCAGAAAAAGTTTCAATTAATATTCAACTTTATATAAATATAAACCCTTTGCTGGAACTGCTTCTCCAGCAAAAATTCTGTTTTTTGATTTTAGAATTTCTTTAATATAATTTTCATCATAAGCGTTAAAAGTAGCTGAAAGTAAAGTTCCGACAATCGTTCTAACCATTCCATGAAGAAATCTATTTGCGTCAATTTTAAAAATTAAAAAATCTTTATTTTCCCGCCAATTGCAATTAAAAACTTCACAAATTTTATTTTGTGTTTCTGTATTTGCTTTACAAAAAGATGAAAAATCAAATTCGCCAATAATTTTTTTTGTGAGAGTTTTTAAATATTCAAAATTAATATTTCTTATTTGCGGATAATTGAATGAATAATTTTCATAAAATGGATTTTTATTTTTACTTATAAGATAAATATAAGTTCTTTTTTTCGCATCAAATCTTGCGTTAAAATTATCATTACAAAACTCCATATTGGTAATTGCTATTGATTTGGGTAAAATACAATTTAATGAATGCTGAAATTTATAAACCGGGAATTCTTTTGTAAGATTGAAATTTGCAACTTGACCTAATGCATGAACTCCGGAATCGGTTCTGCCGGAACCAATTAAATTAATTTTTTCTTGAGAAATTTGATTTATTGCTTTTGTTATTTCATCTTGAATAGTGTTGCCATCTTGTTGAGATTGCCAGCCAAAATAATTTGTACCATCATATTTGACGGTAATTTTATAATTAGGCATACTATTGTAGAAATATAAATTTTGAGAAAATTACTCTTCCAAGTGATCTAAAATATCTTTTTTAACTTCCGGATCAATTTCAGAATCTGTTTTGAAACTGTGAAGCAAAACATCAACTTCTTGCAAAATACTTTTTTTGTAATATTTGGGAGCAAAAACAGAAGCATCTAACAAATATATTCTTCTGGATTTCTCATCATAAAAAGTATAGTTTATAAACGGACCGCCGCCGCTCAAATTATTAAATCTCCACAAACCTTGCATCATTAAAGCATATTTGCCGTTAAAATTAACTTCGGACTCCATTTTATAATCATCATAAAGTTCTACGAATGATGAATCATCTGAAGTTCTATAAAATTTTTCTGTTAAAATATTTCTTTCAGCGGTAATAGAATCTTTGTGCAGAAATTCGGGAGAAGCATTTTCAATCCAATGAATAAAAATCCATCTTTCCATATCTGAATTAATACCTCTTCTTAACCAAATAAAATTTTCCGATGGGACTTCCATCGCAACCTGATAATCAGCTTGAACATAAATCATCCAACCATATTTTGAAAGTAAATTTGCTTCAATTTTTTTCTGTTCAAATTGTTTGTTATATAGGCCTTTAGCCATTCTTTTATTGGAAGTATCTCTAAAATAGTAAAGCAAATCATCCTTTTTATTTTTGATGTGCGTTTTAAGATTATTAATTGATGCTGAAGTTAAAATCATAACCAATTGATTATTTGCCCAAAGATCATATTTGTTGATAACAAAAATTGAATCGGCATTAATCATTTTTTTTACTTTATTATCAATAATTGATTCCAAATAATTTGAAGTAGGTGAATTTGTCCCTAAAGTTGCAAGAATGATAATATTTTTTTGAAGTTTCAGTTTTTCGAGATCTCCAAATTTTCTTCTATGAATTTCAAAAAGTTCTTCCGGTTGAGGAGTGTAAATTACTTTACCAAAAATTTGTTTTAGATCTTCTTCAACTTCTTTAAATTCCAAAGAATCGGCGATTACATAAATTTCGTCTTCTTCACCTTTTGCAGGTTTTTTGCTATCGCAACCTTGAAAAATAATTAGCGCGGATAAAATTAATATTATAAAAAAAGTAGTTTTTGTTTTCATATAATTAAAAGTTTGATGTTGAATTCTTTTTAAACATTGAAGTATTTATATAGTTCCTAAGAATTACAATATAAAATTTGGTAAAAGAAGAAAATACAATCCCCACGTTGTAAAACCAATAGAAATTGGAATTGTTAAATTATCATCAGCCCAGCCGTATGAAATATTTTCAACAATAGCACCAATTGCTCCGCCAATTATTCCGATTATGTATTCCAAAACTACTCCTTCAACTTTTGGAGTTACCAAAACCACAATAATTCCAAATACAAAAAATGCGAAAGTTCCTTCAAAACTTTTTGCTAAAAATTTATGCTTTCCAAATTTTCTTCCGATTAACGCTGCTGCAATATCACAAATAATAAGCATTGTAAAAGCTGTGATAAAAATTATTTTGGGGAAAATCCATAATGATAAAGTTGCGGCAATAAAAACATATGAAGCGCCATTTAAATTCTTTTTCTTCATATCATTTTCATGCTCTCTCATAATAAAACCAAAAATATTTAAAACAATTTTGTTGAGGGAAGGAATATAATATCTGCTGAAATCAATAAGAACAGAAACGAGTGTAATTGGAATTAAAATACTTAATGCGTCAGATTTAGAAATAAAATTATAAATAATTGGGATGGATAAAGAACAAAGGTGAATGCTTTTTCTAAGCAATTCACCTTTAAAATCTATAGAACCATTATCAATTGAGGTCATTTTCCTTGGTTGAATTTGATTGGCTGGAAGAACGATTAACTTTACTATCAATCAATTTTTTTACATGATCCGGAATTTCTTCTTTTGTACTTGAAGATTCATCAATTCCATTTTTTCTTACCGGTGGTAAATGCTCACCTTTTAGTATTTTACTTATTTCATCAGCATCAAGAATTTCTCTTTCCAATAATTCTTCGGATAATCTATGAAGTTCATCAATATTTTCGGTCAATATTTTTTCGGCACGAGTCATCCCTTTTGTTACAATTGCACGTATTTCGTCATCAATATCTTGCGCTGTTTTTTCGCTATAATCTTGATGTTTAGTAATTTCCCTACCTAAAAATAACTCTTCTTCATTTTTCCCATATGCTAAAGGACCTAATTTTTCGCTCATTCCCCATTCGCAAACCATTTTACGAGCAATATTTGTTGCTTTTTCAATATCATTTCCAGCGCCGGTAGTGAAGGAATTATACACAATTTTTTCTGCTGCTCTTCCACCTAAAGCATAAGCAATCATTGCTTCCAAATAATCTTTTGAATAAGTATGTTTTTCATCAACCGGAAGATATGTTGTAACTCCCAGTGCTCTTCCTCTCGGAATAATTGTAACTTTATGAACCGGGTCAGATTCCGGAATTTTTAATGCAACTAAAACGTGTCCAATTTCATGATAAGCAGTTGTACGTTTTTCTTTTTCAGAAATTATCATACTTTTTCGTTCCATACCCATCATTACTTTATCTTTGGCATCTTCAAAGTCATCCATATTCACATTATTTTTATTTTGTCTTGCCGCAAGCAGAGCTGCTTCGTTAACCAAATTTGCAAGTTCCGCTCCAGCTAAACCAGGTGTTCCTTTTGCTAAAACTTTTAAATCAACTTCCGGAGCCAAAGGAATTTTTCTAGTATGAACTTTCAGAATTCCTTCCCTACCATTAACATCTGGTCGATCAACAACAACTTGTCTATCAAATCTTCCAGGACGTAACAATGCCGGATCTAAAACATCGGGTCTATTTGTCGCTGCAATAATAATTACACCATTATTTTGTTCAAAGCCATCCATTTCAACAAGTAAAGCATTTAGAGTCTGTTCGCGTTCATCATGCCCGCCACCTAATCCGGCGCCACGATGACGACCGACTGCATCAATTTCATCAATGAAAATTATACACGGTGCACTTTTCTTTCCTTGATCAAAAAGATCTCTAACTCTGCTGGCGCCAACACCGACAAACATTTCCACAAAATCCGCACCACTTATTGAAAAAAATGGAACTCCAGCTTCACCGGCAACAGCTCTTGCCATTAATGTTTTTCCGGTTCCAGGGGGACCCAACAATAAAACACCTCTTGGAATTTTTCCACCAAGTTTTTGAAATTTTGTAGGTTCTTTAAGGAATTCAATAATTTCTTCTAATTCTTGTTTTGCTTCATCTGCACCGGCAACATCCTTAAATGTAACCTTTAATGAGGATTGCGAATTTAATTTAGCACGACTTTTACCAAAATTAAAAATACCTCTTGTTCCGCCAGTTCCGCCGCCTTGCATTCTTCTCATTATCAGAATCCAAATTCCAATCATTAAAACCCAAGGTAAGAAACTGATCAAAACTGTAAACCATTCGTTTGAATCCAAAGTGAAATTATATTTTATTCCTTTTTCTTTCCAAACAGATTGTTGTTGTTCAATAATTTTTTCAATAATTACAGTGCTAACTTTCTCCGCACTAACAGTATTTTTTCCAACAGATACATTTTGTTCCGATTTAAGTTTAATCTCAAGAACATAGTTGTTAATTTCAGATTTTATAACATTTACTTCGCTTATTTTATCTTCTGCTAAAAGTGATTCATAAACACCGTAATCAACTTCAACTGCTTCGCCTCTATTTGTGTTCAAAAATTGCATAACAATTACTGCAGCAATTATTACTGCTCCCCAGCTGAAAACTGATTTAAGGATTTTCGACCAATCAAAATCACCATCTGGTTTTTGCGGTCCAAATCCTTTATTTTTTTTTGGATTATTATTTTGTTCGTTTGCCATAAATAATTTATTAAAGGGTTTATACATTTATTTCTCCGTCATTCGATTAAAGCATATATGGAATTCAAATTCCTAAATTTTTGTGCGTAATCCAATCCATATCCAATAACAAACTTATTTGGAATTTCAAAGCCAATATAATCAATTTTGGCTTTATATTTCAGACTTTCCGGTTTAACTAAAAGACTTGCAATTTTTACACTTGCCGGTTTATGATTTTTCAAAATTTCTTTTATAAATTGAATTGAAAGTCCCGTATCAACAATATCTTCAACAATAATTATATGTCTTTCTGAAATATCAGCATTCAATTCTTTAATTAATTTAACATCACCAGTTGAAATTTTTGCATCGCCGTAACTTGAAAGCTTAAAAAAATCAATTTCAATGTGAATGTTAATATTTTTAACTAGATCAGATAAAAATATAAAAGAACCATTCAACACTCCAATTAAGATTGGCAATTTACCTTGATAATCTTTTGAAATTTGTTCGCCCAATTCTTTAACTCTATTTTGAATTTTTTCTTCGGATATTAGAGTTATAAATTTTTCAGTACCAACTAATATTTCGCCTTTTTCGTTTTCGTTTATTTTAGACATATTTTAATCGCACTTTTTGTTTCAGGTGTTATTTTATATTTTTCGCTAATTCTATAACCTACCAAATAAATAATCTCATTATTGTTGAGCAAAACCATTTGATTTTCTTTTTCTGAATTTGGAATTTTCAAGTCAGTTAAAACATCCGATATTTTTTTTGTTCCATTCATTCCTAAAAGTTGAATTCTATCGGCATTTTTCCATCTTCGTAAAACCAATTTTTTTTCAATTTTATCTGCAGAAATTATTTCGACATTTTTCTGATTTTTTATTTCAGAAGGAATTTTATCCAATTTTTCTATCGTTAAATTTTTTCCAAAAATTTTTGTTTTGCTGTTTAATTCCAAAATAAATAAATCGTTTTTAGATTGATTTTTTTTGCGAATTACAATTTGATTTCTTTCTCTAACTGCAAAATATTCTTTACTGAACTCAAGTTTAGTTCCATTTTGAGAAGAAATAAATTTTTCAAATTGCAGAGAATCAATAAAATTAAATTCAAGTTTAAGTTTTTCTTCAAAAATAAATTTTATAATTTCGCCAAAAATTTCTTTGGGATATTTTTCTAATTCAATTAAATCAATAACAATTTCATTTTTATTCTGCGAAACAATTTTGTCAAATGAATTTTCAATAAAATAGTTTAATATTTTCTTTTGGTTTCCGAATACTTCAGACGAATTAAGAACAGTTTCGTTCAATGCCGGATTAACTTTTTTTAGCAAAGGTACAATTTCATTTCGAACAAAATTTCGTCTAAAATTTAGATCAGAATTAGTACTATCTGTTACAAAATCTAAGCTTTCAATTTTAAGATATTCTATAATCTGCAATTTTGATAGGCACAAAAATGGTCGAATTATATTATTTCTTTTGATGGAAATTCCGCATAAACCTTCAATTCCGGTTCCGCTAACAATATTTAAAAGAACACTTTCAAGATTATCATCAGAATTATGCGCGGTAACAATCAATTCCGAATTACTTTTTTTTAATACTTCATCAAACTTTTTATACCGCAAAATTCTTGCAGCTTCTTCAACAGAAAGTTTTTTTTGTTTAGCAAACTTTTTAACATTTACACTTTCGGAAAAAAAATCAATATTTATTTTAGAACAAAAATTTCTGCAAAAATTTTCATCATAATCTGCTTCTTTTCCACGCAAATTATGATTTACATGAACAGCCGCAATTTCAATTTTATATTTTTTTTTATACTTATTAAAAAAATGCAGAGCAAAAACTGAATCAGCACCGCCGCTTAAACCAATTAAAATTTTTTTTACATCATTTATCAATTGATGTCTTTTAATGAAGTTTATAACTTCCTGCTCAACTGTTTTTTGATGCTTTTTCAATTTTTATAAAATTAACTCTTATTCAATTTTGAGAATTTCAAATTTAATAACTCCCGCGGGAACTTTAGCTTCAACAATTTGACCTAATTTTCCGCCCATTAAAGCGCTTCCAACCGGTGATGTAATTGCGATTTTCCCATTTTGTAAATCTGATTCTTCTTCTGAAACCAATGTATATTTATAATTTTTCTTATTGTTCAAATTTGTTACTTCCACAGTTGAAAGAATATGAATTTCACCTTCCGGGAATTTTGAAATATCAATAATTTTTGCTTTTGCAAGCATTTCTTCTAACTTATTAATCTTAAGTTCCAAATGACCTTGAGCTTCTTTTGCCGCATCGTATTCTGCGTTTTCAGATAAATCGCCATAAGCTCTTGCTTCAGCAATTCTCTGAGCCATATTTTTTCTTCCATTGGTTTTAAGATCTTTTAATTCTTTTTCCAATTCGTGTAATTTTTCTTGACTTAAATAAACAAAGTTTGCCAATTACATTCTCCTTTTTTACAGCTATATAAAAAAAATTGCCATCGCTTTAGCAATGGCATGCTTAAAATTAATAAAATTTAGTCTTGTAAACAAGCAAATGATATTAAAGTTTAACTATTCAAAAACCTCTTTAACTCTGCAAAATGATTGAAAATCACAGAATCTGCAAACTTTTTCATCCCGGTTTTCCAGTTGAGATAAATGAAAACTTCCGCCTTTTATTTTTTTGTGATATTCTGAAATTTTTTCCTTTGTCAAATTTATTAAACTTTCATTCATTTCATTTTTTTCTTCGCTTGATATTTTTCCTCTAACTTTTAGATTAACCGGAGATTTCCCAAATTTTTCATCCTTAAAATTCAGCGAATAAATTATCATTTCTTGCGCATCGTAATTTATATTTTTTTCCTTTTCTAAAATTTGTTTGCCAGCCATTAAATAAACCGGAAGCTGAAGTGACAATCCTTCATTTAATTCGGCAACAGTTGGTTTTTGCCCTTTAAGTTTATAATCAATTATGTTGAAAAATGAATTCTGTTCATCGACATCAATTCTATCAATTGTTCCGCGAAGTTTTACTTCACCAATTTCTATAGGTTTATTAAAATTATTTTTTTTGTTCGAAAAATTTCCAAAACTATATTCAAAATACTTTGGAATA
>JBGSKB010000615.1:0-14541 GCA_041741395.1 Melioribacteraceae bacterium | reverse complement strand
ATAAAGAAAACACAATTAAAATAATTGAGATAATCAGAAAATATCAACCGGAAATAATTTTTGCACCATATATTAATGATAGACATCCGGATCACATTGAAACGAGTATGCTAATAAAACGAGCTATGTTTTTTTCTGGCTTACCAAAAATTAAAACTTCAATTAACTCCAAGTTGCAAAAAGCTTACAGACCAAAAAGAATATTTTATTTCATGCAGACATATGAATTTCGACCAACATTTATAGTTGATATTTCTGAAACATTCGATAAAAAAATGGAAGCGGTTTTTGCTTATCAAACACAATTCTTTAATGAAAAATTAAAAACAACTGAGCCGGAAACTTTTATAAGTACTCCGGAGTTTATAAAATTTTTAGAAGCGCGTGCAAAAACATTTGGATTTAAAATAGGTAAGAAATTTGGCGAACCGTTTTTTTCAGAAGAATTAATTGAATTGGATTTAATAAATATTTTAAAGGGACAAAAATGAAATTGGGTTTAGTCGGAACTGGTTTAATGGGAAAACCAATTGCACAAAAATTACTTGAAGCAAAATATGAAGTAAATATTTTTAATAGAACAATCAGCAAAACTGAATCACTTGTAAAATTAGGAGCAAAATCTTTTTCTGATATTCGCGAGTTTGTTTTAAGCACAGATGTAATAATAATAATGTTATCAAACTTTGATGCTATTGATGATGTTCTGTTTGGCAGCAACATTAGTAATTTTGAAAATAAAACTATAATCCAGATGAGCACTATTGCACCTTTGGAAAGTATCGAATTAAATTCTCGTTTAACAAAATTGAGAGGAGAATTTTTTGAAGCTCCGGTTCTTGGAAGTATTCAGCAAATATTAAACGGAGAACTAATTGTTTTAGTTGGAGCGACAGATAAACAATTTGTTAAATATGAAAATATTTTCAAATCATTTAGTAATAAAATTTTACATATCGGAGAAATTGGGAAGGCATCAGCAATGAAGCTGGCATTGAATCAACTAATAATTTCTGAAACTATTGCATTTTCCATGAGCTTAGGATTTGTAAGAGAAAATCATTTGGATGTTGAAACTTTTATGGAAATACTAAGAAGCAGTGCACTATATGCACCAACATTCGATAAAAAACTTTCAAACTTTTTGAAAAGAGATTTTAATATTCCAAATTTTCCGGTTAAGCATTTACTCAAAGATTTGGATTTAATGTTAAATTCATTTGCAGAAAATAATGTGAATACAGAAATATTAAAATCCAGTAGAAAAATTTTAATTGATTCAATCCAGAAAGGCAATGCTGATAAGGATTATTCGGCAATATATAATTCAATTCATAAAGAAATTTAAGAATCATTATTTGAAAAATTTCATCAAACTGAATAAAGGAGAAATTTTATGAGTTTTTATTTTTCTAAAATTGTTAATTATTCATTTGAAGAAACATTATTCAAAGTTAATGCAGAATTAATGAAAGAAGGATTTGGTGTTTTATCGGAAATAGATGTTCAAGCTACACTAAAGAAAAAATTAAATATAGATTTCAGAAAATATAAAATTCTTGGAGCATGTAATCCTACCTTTGCTTTTAAAGCATTATCTACTGAAGATAAAGTTGGAGTTCTTCTTCCATGCAATGTTGTTGTGCAAGAAAAATCTGATAATAAAATTGAAATTGCCATTATAAATCCTATTGAAGCAATGCAAGTAGTTAATAATAATGCTTTGGATGAAATTGCAACTGAAGTAACAATTAAACTTCAAAAGGTTTTAGAAAATATTTAATCCAAAATATTTCTTAATATTTTATCTAACTGGTCGAATTCAATTAAGAAAGCATCGTGCCCGTGAATTGAATTAATTTCAGAATACTCGGCATTTGGAATTTGCTTCATAATTCCTTTTTGTTCTTCGGTTGGATATAAAATATCAGAATTAATTCCTATGCACATTGTATCTGCTTTAATTGAAGTAAGTGCTTTTGTTATTCCACCACGATCTTTCCCAACATCGTGGAAATCCATAGCTTTGCTTAAACATAAATATGTATTTGCATCAAAACGTTTTGTAAGTTTTTCACCTTGGTAATTTAAATAACTTTCTAACTCAAAAATATTTTGCTTTTCAATAAAATCTCTATCAAATTTTTTATTGAATGAATCAAAACTTCTGTAGCTAATCATTGCAATTTTTCTGGCAAGACTCATTCCCTTTTCCGGTTGATTTTTATAATTTCCATTTTTCCACTCTGGATCATTTATAATAGCATTTCGCGAAGCTTCGTTTAATCCTATTGCCCATGATGAATGGGCTGCGGAAGTTGCGATAGGCATAATTTTATTTATCAAATCCGGATACATTATTGCCCACTCTAAAACTTGCATGCCACCTAATGAACCACCAACAACAAGTTTAATTTTGGAGATGCCAAGTTTATCAATCAATTCTTTTTGAACTTTAATCATATCTCTAACTGTAATTTGCGGAAAGTTAGTTTGATAAGTTTGATTGAAATTTTTAATATTACTTGTTGGTCCGGTTGTTCCGTAACAGCTTCCCAAAATATTTGAACACAAAACAAAATATTTATTTGTATCAATAGCTTTACCACTACCAATTATTGGTGACCACCAACCCTCTTTACCTTTGAACATTTTATTATATGCATTTAGCCGTTCACAAGATTTTGAATTTTCAATTTCAAAATCATCTATAATTCCAGCAACGTGAGCATTCCCGGTAAGTGCATGATTTACAATAATTACATTATCTTTGTTTCTATTCAACTCACCAAAAGATTGATAAGCGACAGTTACAGATTCTAATTTTCCACCACAATCTAAATGGAGAGGATTTGATCGAGAAAATAAATTTTCAAATTTTGTTCTAGAAATCATTTCCTCTCCAATTGTATAAACTTCATAAATATTTCCAATATTTTCTAAATGAAATATATATTATTTTCCATTTAGAGCTTGTTCAAAATCATTTATTATATCATCAATATGCTCAATGCCTACAGATACACGAATTGCTTCTGGTGGTACCCCAGAAGATTTTTGTTCTTCATCAGACAATTGCTGATGTGTTGTTGAGGCGGGATGAATTACTAAAGTTTTTGCATCTCCAACATTGGCTAATAAACTTGCCAGTTTAACTTTATTTATGAATTTTTTTCCAGCTTCCAAACCACCTTTAATTCCAAATGAAAGTATTGATCCGTAAAATCCTTGTCGCAAATATTTTACAGCATTTGAATGTGAAGGATAATCTTTAAAACCCGGATACCAAACCCAATCAACTTCTTTATGATTTTTCAACCAGTTAGCTAAAGTTAAGGCATTACTATTATGCCTTTCGACTCGCAAAGATAAAGTTTCTAAACCTTGCAAAAATAAGAATGAATTAAATGGACTTAAGCATGGACCCAAATCTCTTAATCCTTCAACTCTCGCTCTAATTATAAAAGAAATATTTCCAAATTGCGAACCTTTGCCAAAAACTTCATTAAAATTTAATCCATGATAACCTGGAGATGGTTCTGTAAATAATGGGAATTTCCCATTCCCCCAATCGAAATTTCCAGAATCTATAATCACTCCACCAATTGAGGTTCCATGACCTCCAATCCATTTTGTTGCTGAAGCAACAATAATATCTGCACCATAATCTATTGGTCTTACTAAATATCCGGCTGCACCAAAAGTATTGTCCACAATTAATGGTATTCCATTTCTATGTGCAACATCTGCAATTTTTTCAAAATCCGGAATATTTAATTTTGGATTTCCAATTGACTCAATATAAATTGCTTTTGTTTTATCATCTATTAATTTTTCAAAATTTTCTGGTTCGTCACCATCGACAAATTTTACGTTTATACCAAGTCTTGGTAATGTTACTTTAAATAAATTATAAGTTCCGCCATAAAGAAAACTTGTTGAAATAATATTATCACCAGCTTGAGCAATATTAGTAATAGCTAAATGCTCTGCAGCTTGTCCGGATGAAACTGCAAGAGCAGCAACCCCGCCTTCTAACGCGGCAATTCTTTTCTCAAATACATCAGAAGTTGGATTCATAATTCTTGTATAAATATTTCCGAATTGTTTTAACGCAAATAAATTTGCTGCATGTTCGGAATCATTAAATGTATAAGATGTTGTCTGGTAGATTGGAACTGCTCTTGAATTAGTAGCGGAATCCGGTTCTTGTCCAGCATGTAACTGTAAAGTTTCATATTTATATGTGCTCATTTGTTTCCCCTTTTTGGTTATTTTGATTTAATAAAATTTCTTAATCTTACTCTTAATCTTTTACTAAAAAAAAATTAAATGATATTTTTTTTGCAAAAAAAAACCTCCCAAGGAAAGATTCCAAGGGAGGTTTTGAATTTCCGATATTATCTTTCCCTAATAAATTAGGGCAGGATTTGGCACCTTTCATTACTGACGGTTGCCAAGGCTTCACAGGGCCTGTTCCCTCTGCCTTTCTTGATAATTTCAAATTGTAAAAAGAACTTAAAACTTTATTGATGGTGAAAATATTAAAAAGTTATTCTGAATGCAAGAAATATTTTAGTTTTGTAAAACTTCTTTGAAGTCCTTATACTCAGATGAAATTTTTATTGTACTACCTTTTTTATTTAAACACTTTGAAAGTCTTTCTGGAATTTCCGGTTTAAATTTTAAATTATCTTCAAATACATTTAAGAATTTTGCCGGATGAGCAGTTTCCAATACAATGCCCATACAATCACTATTTACTTTATTTTGATAATCTCTTAATGCCAAACATCCAACTGCTCCATGAGGATCAATAATATAATTTTTATCATCGAACAATTCTTGCATTTTTTTTAAAGTATCTTGATCATTAAAACTTTTTGAGAAAATTATTTCGGAAATTATTGAATGATTATTATATAAATCAATAATCCTAACAAAATTACTTGGATCCCCGACATCCATTGCATTTGATAAAGTTTCAACTGTAGTCCGGGGATTAAATTTTCCATTACATATAAAATTTGTAAAAACATCATTTTTATTTGTTGCTGCAATAAATTTTGAAATTGGTAATCCCATTTTTTTTGCAAATAATCCGGCAGTTAAATTTCCTAAATTCCCGCTGGGAACAGAATATACAACATCTTTGTTTTTATTTTGAATTTGTTTGAAACTTTCAAAATAGTAAAATGACTGAGGAATTAATCTGCCAATATTTATTGAATTTGCAGAACTTAAATTTATTTTTGATTTTAAATCTTCATCAATAAAAGCAGATTTTACTAACCGCTGACAATCATCAAAAGTTCCTTGAACTTCAATAGCGGTAATGTTATTATCCAAAGTTGTAATTTGTTTTTCTTGTATTTTGCTAATTTTTCCACTTGGAAATAAAACTACAACATTTATTCCTTCTACATTTAAAAAACCATTTGCCACAGCGCTTCCAGTATCACCTGATGTTGCAACTAAAATAGTAATTTCGTTTTTAGGATTTTTTAGAAAATATTCCATTGTTCTTGCCATAAACCTTGCCCCAAAATCTTTAAATGCTAAAGTTGGTCCATGGAATAATTCTAATATTGATAAGTTTTCATTTAAACTAACTAAGGGAGCTTCGAATGAAATCGAATTCTCAATTATCGATTTCAAATCATTTTCTGGAATTTCATCTTCAACAAAATTTTTTGCAATTTCAAATGAAATTTCTTGAAAATTTATTTGGCTAACATTTGAAATAAAATTTTTTGATAAAGGTTTTATTCTTTCCGGCATGAATAAACCTTTATCATTAGCTAATCCTTGTAAAATGGCTTCTCTAAATGTTAAAGAATTATTTTTATTATTAGTACTGTAATATTTCATTCAGTTATGAGATTCTTTCGTCACTTTATTCCTCAGAATGACAAAATTATTTAAAATGTTATGAAATTATTTTTGGTCCGTGGGGATTTATTTTTGAAATATAAATAGTTGATTTAATTCCAATTTTATTAACAATTTTTTTCATTGCGGAACCAATTTTCTTAGCATCTTCAAAAGAATTTGAAAATGCAAATATTGATGGTCCGGAACCGGAAATTGAACATCCATAAGCTCCGGCTTTTAATGCAGCATTTTTAATTTCATAAAAACTAGGAATTAAAGTAGCTCTTGCCGGTTCTGAAATTTCGTCTTCTATCGATCTTCCAATTTTATTTAAATCGTTTTCATACAAACCGGAAACAAGCGTTCCAATATTTCCAAAATGTTTGCGCGCTTTTTTGAGAGGAATATTTTTCTTAATTAATTTTCGCGCTTGCTTTGTTTCAATAACAATCTGAGAATATAAAACTGTACAATATAAGTTTGGCGGAACAGGAAGTTTTATAATATCAATTGGATTATAATCTCTGATAAGTACAAACCCGCCAAATAAAGATGGCGCAACATTATCAGCGTGAATTGCTCCACTTGCGATTGATTCTCCTTTAACAGCAAATTTTAAAACTTCTGTTTCGGAAAAATGATTATTCAACAATTTATTCATTCCGTAAACTGCAGCAACAGAACTTGCTGCACTTGACCCAAGTCCGCTGCCAATTGGCATTTTTTTGTTTATTTCAACATCTACACCAATATTCTTATCTTCATAATTTTTTAGCAATTCAAGAATTCCAACCGTTGCAGTATTTTTTTCAATTTCGTAAGGAAGAACTCCGCTATCTCCGGTAATTTTTTTTATTCTTATAATTCCATCATACCTTAAACTTAGACTAACAATATCGCCGGGTTTATCAATTGCAAAGCCAATAGTATCAAAGCCACATCCAACATTAGAAATTGTTGCCGGAGCAAAAATTTTTATTTTTTTATTCATTAGTTATTCCGTTTAAGTATCCTTGAGCTTTCATTAATTCTGCAATTAGTAAAGTTCCGCCGGCTGCTCCACGAATTGTATTATGGGAAAGAACAACAAATTTAAAATCGAAAATTTCACATTCACGTAATCTGCCAACTGATACGGCCATTCCGTTTTCAAGATTTCTATTTAATCGCGGTTGCGGTAAATGATTTTCATCAAAATAATAAATAGGAATTTTAGGAGCTGATGGTAAATTTAAATTTTGAGGAAGTGATTTAAATTCATTCCAAACTTTTAAAATTTCTTCCTTAGTTGGTTTCTTTGAAAACTTAATTTGAACATTTTCTAAATGACCATCAATTACCGATACTCTATTACATTGCGCACTTATATTAATTTTTGTAAAATCAATTTCAGAACCATTAATTTTTCCTAAAATTTTTAATGGTTCTGTTTTCATTTTTTCTTCTTCGCCGCTTATGTATGGAATTACATTATCTAAAATATCCATACTAGGAACGCCGGGATAACCGCCGCCAGAAACGGCTTGCATTGTTACAACATTTACGGTTTCAATTCCAAATGCATCATGCAAAGGTTTCAAAGCTAAAACCAATCCAATTGTTGAACAATTTGGATTTGTAACAATAGCACCATTTTTATTTTTAATTAAATCTAAATGTTCTGGATTAACTTCTGGAATAATCAACGGAACATCATTATCAAATCTATGGTTTTTGGAATTTGAAATTACAAAGTAACCATTATTTGCAAAATCTGTTTCAATTTCTCCGGCAACTGAAGAATCCAATGCACTGAAAACTAATTTTGATTTTAAAATTGGTTTGCAAGATTTTACTTCAAGATTTCCAATTTCTGGTTTAAGCAATGTCGGCATAACCCATTTTGCTGCGTCTTTATATTTTTTCCCCGCAGATTTTTCTGATGCTGCAAGTTCGGTTATTTCAAACCATGGATGATTTGATAAAAGTTCTATAAATTTTTGTCCAACACTTCCCGTTGCACCCAAAATTGCGACTGGAATTTTTTTCATTTTTAACCCAAGTAATTTGTAATTCTTAAAATATCTGCAAAAATTCCGGATGCAGTAAAATCAGCTCCGGCGCCTCTGCCTCTTATAATTAACGGCTGTTGAAAATAATTTTGAGAAGTGATTGAAACAATATTATCATTTCCCTTTAAATTGTAAAAAGGATGTGAACTATCAACTTCTAAAAGTTTAACCGTGGCTTTATTATTTTCAAATTTAGCAACATATCTTAGAGAACAATTATTCTTTTCTGCCACTTTTCTTTTCTCATCAAAAATTTTATCTGCATTTTCCAAAATTTTAAAGAAGCTTTCAACAGATTTGGCATTTCTTGCTTTTGACGGTACAAGATTTTCAACTTCAATATCTTTAAGTTCTGCATCAATTCCTATTTCACGAATTATAATTAAAAGTTTTCTTGCAACATCTAATCCATTTAAATCATCTCTCGGATCCGGTTCAGTATATCCATTTTCTTTTGCTGATTTAACAATATCAGAAAATTTTATATCCCCAATAAATGAATTAAATATATAACTTAAGGTTCCAGAAAGAATACCTTCAATTTTTAAAATATTATCTCCGATATTTACTAATTCTTTTATTGTTGTAATTATTGGCAGACCAGCACCAACATTTGTGCTGTAAAGAAATTTAACATTTTTCTTTTGCGATGTTTGTCGAAGCTTTTTGTAAAATTCCAAATCCTTTGTATTAGCAATTTTATTCGGAGTTGTAATTGAAATATTTGATTTCAAAATTTCTTCGTAGTACGGAATTGCAGTTTCATTTGCTGTACAATCCACAAAAATTGAATTTGCTAAATTTAAATTCTGCATTTCCGATACATATTTTTTTATATCAGATTTTATTTTTGATTTTTCTAAAATCGAATCCCAATTTTCGATATCAATTCCATTTTTATCAAAATGCATTTTTTTACTATTTGCAATTCCAACAACTCTTATTTCAATTGATCGGTCATTTTTAAGAAAATCTTTTTTCCCAATTAAATATTTAAGAAATGCTTTCCCAACTAAACCAACTCCGACTAAGAAAATATTATAAACTTTTCTTTCGGCAAGAAAAAGTGAATCATGAAGCACATTTAATGCTTTCGATAAATCATCATTTTTAATTATAAAAGAAATGTTTAATTCCGATGAACCTTGCGCAATTGCTATAATGTTTACACCGTTTTTGCCTAACGCATCAAAAACTTTCCCGGAAATTCCCGGCGTGTGTCTCATATCTTCGCCAACAACAGCAATAATAGATAGATTTTTTTCCGCATTAATTTCTTTTACTCTTCCATCAAAAATTTCAAGACGCAGTTCTTTTTCAATTGCAGTTTTTGCTTTTAAACCATCCTCTGGAAGAACTGCGATGCAAATACTTAATCCGGAAGAACCTTGTGTCAACATTAATGATTTTACTTTTTCTTCGGCTAAAGCATCAAAAATTCTTGAAGTAATTCCTTCGTTACCAAAAAGTCCACTTCCGCTTACTCTTAACAAAGTAATATTATCAACTGAAGAAATTCCTTTTGCGCTAAATTTAATTTTAGATTGTTTCTCTAAAATTACAGTTCCTTTAAAACTTGGATTAAAAGTATTTCTAATTCTAATTTTTATATTATTATCAAAAGCCGGCTGCATTGTTGGAGGATAAATTACTTTTGCCCCAAAATATGACATTTCCATTGCTTCTTGGTAAGTTACAGCTTTTAGCGGAATTGCATCTTTTACTTTTCTTGGATCAGCAGTTAGAATTCCATTTACGTCTGTCCAAATTTCTATTTCCTCAACCTTTAGTGCTGAACCAATAATTGATGCTGTAAAATCCGAACCTCCTCTGCCTAAAGTTGTAATTTCTCCATTTTCATTTGAGCCAATAAATCCGGTTACAATTTGCATTGATTGATGAGATTTAAAATATTTTACAATATTTGAATTTGTGATTTCGTAATTAACATGGGCATTACCAAAATTGTTATCAGTTTTTATAATTTTGGATGCATTTAAATATTCACAATCAATTTTTTTACTTTTTATCGCCTCCGCAATTATAAAATTGGAAAGTCTTTCACCGTAACTTAAAATATTATCTAAAATTCTTGGCGTTAATTCTCTAAGTAAATACAATCCTTTAAGAATATCACTAAGTTCATCAAAATGATCTGTTATGTGTTTTTGTGCCGAGTTTTTCTTGGAATGATAAACCAAAACATCAAATGCTTCTAAATGTTTTAGGCGTAATGATTGAAATAATCCCAAATAAGAATCATCTCGCTTTAATGCTTTTTGACTCAAATCAATTAATTGATCCGTAACTCCGCCAAAGGCTGAAAATACTACGGCAATTTTTTGATTTTGAGAATGATAATCTTCAATAATTTTAATTACTTGAGATATTCTCTCAGAATTGCCTACTGATGTTCCGCCAAATTTTAATACTTTCATAATTTTGCATAAATTTTCATAAACGAACGGCTATAATATAAATTAACAAACTTAAGAACAATAGTTTAATTTCCATTTTAACTCCATATTCTAAATATTTTGAATAATTATAACCCAGTATTTGATCAATATTCCAAAAAAATACTAATCTTTGTTAAAAACCAATCAATCGATTTCTAACATTTTTTACTATATTTAGGTTTTGTATAAAATCAAAATTTAAAATCCATACTGAAACTTATTCAAAGTTAAAATTGTAGAAATTGTCAATTCTTAAAATAATTTGAGGAAATTTATTTTGGAGATCACAGAATTAAACGAAAAAATCAATAAAGAAAGTGAATTTATTGACGTTCTTTTAGCTGAAATCGGAAAAGTAATTGTCGGTCAAAAAGAAATGGTTGAACGTTTGGTAATCGGACTTCTTGGAAACGGTCACATTTTACTTGAAGGTGTTCCCGGATTAGCAAAAACTTTAGCAATAAATTCATTAGCCAGTGCAATGGATGCAAAATTCCAGAGAATTCAATTTACTCCGGATTTACTTCCAGCAGATTTAATTGGAACGATGATTTACAATCAAAAGGAAGGAAATTTTTCCATTAAAAAAGGTCCTATCTTTTCAAACTTTATTCTTGCCGATGAAATTAACAGAGCTCCCGCTAAAGTTCAAAGTGCTTTATTGGAAGCAATGCAAGAAAGACAAGTTACAATTGGACAAAATACTTTCAAATTAGCGGAACCATTTTTAGTTCTCGCAACACAAAACCCAATTGAACAAGAAGGAACATATCCTTTACCGGAAGCTCAAGTTGATAGATTTATGTTAAAAGTTAAAATAACTTATCCAACGCGTGATGAAGAAATGAAAATTCTTCATAGAAATGTTGGAAGCAAACCGGCTGCGATAAATCCAATTATTAAAATTGAAAACATCTTAAAAGCAAGAAACTTAATACATGAAATTTATGTTGATGAAAAAATTGAAAAATATATTCTTGATATTGTGTTTGCAACCAGAAAACCAAATGATTACGGATTAACAAAATTAGCCGATTTAATAAGTTACGGAGCTTCACCGAGAGCAACAATAAATTTAGCTTTAGGTGCAAGAGCAAACGCATTCTTAAAACGAAGAGGATATGTAGTCCCGGAAGATGTAAGATCAATTTGTATGGATGTTTTACGACATAGAATTGCTGTTACATATGAAGCTGAAGCTGAAGAAATTACATCAGAAAAAATTATTGAAGAAATCTTAAACAAAGTAGAAGTTCCTTAGTAGAAAATGCTGACGAAAGAAATTTTAAAACAAGTACGCCAAATTGAAATTAAAACTCGCGGCGTTGTAAATGATGTATTTTCGGGAGAGTATCATTCTGTATTTAAAGGAAGAGGAATGGAATTTTCCGAAGTTCGCGAATATCAATTTGGTGATGATATTAGAAGTATTGATTGGAACGTTAGCGCGCGTTTCGGACATCCTTATATAAAAATATTTGAGGAAGAACGTGAGCTTACTTTAATGCTTTTAGTCGATTTAAGCGGCTCTTTAGTTTTTGGAAGTGTTGAAAAAACCAAACAACAAATTGCTGCCGAGCTTACTGCAATTCTTGCTTTCTCTGCTTTAAAAAATAATGATAAAGTTGGTTTGATACTTTTTACGGATGAAATTGAAAAATTCGTTCCACCCCAAAAAGGTAAAAGTCACATTTTAAGAATTGTAAGAGAAATTTTATCATTTGAACCGCAAGGTAACAAAACTAATATTAAAGGTGCGTTGGAATATTTCAATCATTCTATCAAAAAGAAAACAATTGCATTTTTAATTTCTGATTTTATTGATAAAGATTATGATAACATTTTGAAAATAATAAGTAAAAAACATGATTTGATAAGTATTTTACTTGAAGACCCACGAGAAATAAATTTATTGGAAGCCGGTTTAATAAAATTTAGAGATTCTGAAACTGAGGAAATAAGATATTTAGATACAAGCAGCAAAAAAATTCAAGAACATTTTAAAAATAAAATGAAGGAAAGAAAGGATTTTCAAAATAATCTTTTCTTAAAAAGTAGAGTTGACACAATTCCAATCAACATTTCAACATCTTATGTAAAACCACTTATTGATTTTTTTAAACTGCGTGAGAAGAGATGGTGAAGATTTTTCGGATTATACTTTTATACATTTTATTGCTTTCAATTAATAATTTTGCACAGACAATAAATGTTTCTGCAAATACAGATACTTCAGATTATCTTGTTGGCGATTATATTTATTTTAAAATTACAGTTGAGTTTAGTGAAGGGATCAGAATTTCTCCGCCAAAATTATCTGACCAATTAGCACCATTAGAAGTTATAAAATCACTTCCGGTAACATTAGACAACGAAAAAAATATTCAAACATTTAATTATATACTTTCGGGATATGATTCATCGGCAGTTACAATTCCACCTATTCCAATTACATATTTTTCGGGAAATAATTCAGAACCGCAAATCATAAATTCTAATGAGGTTCAAATTTTTATTCATACTTTAGAAGTCAATCCATCAGAAGATATAAAAGATGTAAAAGCCCCAATTAGAATTCCATTTGATTGGTTGTTTTGGTCAATTGTAATTTTAATACTTTTATTATTAGCAGTAATTGGATATTTCCTTTATAGAAAATATAGAAAACAAAAAGAAGTTCGTGAAATAAGAAGAGTTCCAGCTTTGCCTTTGCACATTTTAACACTTCAAAAATTAGATAAGCTGAAAGAAAAAAAATTATGGCAGCAAGGTTTAGTAAAAGAATTTCATTCGGAGATAACAGAAATTATTAGAAGATATTTTGAAGATAGATTTGATTTCAACTCTTTAGAAATGACAACATCACAAACTGTTGAAGTACTTAATCGCGTTATGGATAATCAAAAAATGATTGATACTTCAAAAAGTTTTTTAGAAAATGCCGATATGGTAAAATTTGCTAAATTTGTTCCACTGCCTACAGTAAACGATGAAATGATGACTCAAGCTTATGACATTGTTCAAAAAACAAAAAAAGAAGAAGATTTTGAAATTGGAGTAAGTCGTGCTAAATAATATAATATTTGCATATCCTTACCTTTTATATGTTCTGATTTTAATTCCGTTAATTTTATTTTGGTATTGGAAGCAGCACCGAAAAAGATCTGCGGCAATTACTTATTCCAATTTAGAAATTTTTAATGATCTTAATAAAACTTTAAAAGAACGTTTAAGACATTTACCGATGTTCTTAAGATTAATTGGTTTATCACTTTTAATTGTTGCGTTGGCAAGACCTCAAACTTTTTCATCCGGTGAAAATGTTTATACCGAAGGAATTGATATTACAATGCTTTTGGATATTTCCGGAAGTATGCTTGCTGAAGATTTTAAACCAAACCGACTTGATGCGGCAAAAAATGTAATTGATGAATTTGTTGCCGGAAGAACAACAGATAAAATTGGATTAGTTATTTTTGCAAGTGAAAGTTTTACACAATGTCCGCTTACAATTGATTATCCGGTTTTACGCGGATTGCTAAAAGATATTAAAAGCGGAATGATTGAAGATGGAACTGCAATAGGAACAGCAATTGCAAACGGTGTAAATCGTTTGAAAGACAGCGAAGCTAAAAGTAAAATAATGATTTTACTTACAGATGGCGTTAATAACAGCGGAGAAATTGATCCAATAACTGCCGCACAAATTGCTAAAAAATTTGGAATACGAGTTTATACGGTTGGAGTTGGAACAATGGGAGAAGCACCTTATCCTTTTCAAACTCCTTTTGGTAAACGCTATCAAATGGTTCCCGTAGAAATTGATGAAAAAGTTTTGGGCGAAGTTTCTAAAATTACAGACGGAAAATATTTTAGAGCTACAAATAATAAAAAGTTGGAAGAAATTTATAAAGTTATCGACACTTTAGAAAAAACCAGAATTGAAGTTACAAGTTATAGAAAAGCCAAAGAACTTTTTTATGGATGGTTAGGCGCAGGATTATTATTTATTTTATTTGAATTGTTATTCTCAAAACTTTACTTGAAAAAATTACCTTAAAATTATGTTTAGATTTGCACATAGTGAATATCTTTATGCATTGTATTTAATCCCAATTTTAATTGGTTTATCACTTTTAATTGTTGCGTTGGCAAGA
>JBGSKB010000614.1:0-2567 GCA_041741395.1 Melioribacteraceae bacterium | reverse complement strand
CAAACATGCTTTTCTTGATAATGATGCATGGTGGGCTGTTCGAATTTCTCCATCTATAATTCCTCAACTTCAATACATTGCCATGTACGAAACAACACCAATTTCAACAATTAGATGGGTGGCAAAAATAAAAGCAAACGGTATTCAATTATACAAGAATACGGGCAAATACATAATAAATGTTGAAGACAAAAAGAGAATTACACCGATTCTTTTAGATAAAGACATTAAAGGAGCTGCACCACAATCACCGAGGTACACTAATTTTTCAAAAATTGAAAAAGCAAAATATATTAGCGAATTGTGGTATGAGTAACATATCATTCTTGTTAGGCGCTGGCTTTTCAATCCCTGATGGTTATCCAACAACTGCTAAAATTAATGAAAGGTTGAAAAAAATAAATCAAGATGAAATACATATACATACCAGTGGAACTGCATGGTTCTTAAATGGGGAAGAGGATCTAAATTCTTGGTCTAGAAAAGAAGAGAAATTATTTATTCAAAAATTTTTACAGTTCTATAATAGTGAAATTATTGAAGGGAAGGTCTTTCATTACGAAGATTTTTTTGATTATTATTCAGAACTTAGCCGACCGAATGGCTTGGATCAAAAATCTAAAAAGTTCTTTATTGAATTTAACAAACAATCTGAATATGCATTTGATCATTATAATTGGTTGTTAAATTTTAATGAAACTTTTAACCAACTACTTGCAAGCTTGCTTTTGTTGAAATGGCCAGAATCTGCCCAATGGACTCGACCGTATCAAAAAAATTATGCAGAATTTTTAGAGCTACTTGATGACCTTGGGCAAAATTTCAAAGTTCATATTCACTCATTAAATCATGATCTTCTAATGGAGAGATTATTTCATACTGATACATTAGCTGGAAAAATAGATGATGGTTTTGAAGAAGAAGGCTCTCCATATTATTCTAATTTTATAGATTGGAGAAAAATGAATAAATCTGAAAATATGGAGCCCGTAGCAAATTATAGAGTTAGAATTAAGAGATTTACAAATAAATTTTCAAAACAGTTTTGCTTCTATAAATTACATGGGAGCATTGATAATTATGTTTTCAATTTAGACAATAAAGAGTTTACAACCATAAAACATATGAGAGGTTTGTCCTACCATGAATTTGTAAAAGAGATTCATAATCCAGATGGAAGTTATTCATATCATGATGGACATACGGTTCCTTACCCAGATTTTTTATCTGGTACGTCCAGTAAAATATTAAGTTATGACAGACAAGAGTATTATAAACCTGTCCATGAACATTTTATTGAAAACCTGAAAAACTCAAAATATCTTATTATTATTGGCTATGGATTTGGTGATTCAAAAATTAATGAATACTTAATAAAACATTTTTTATCAGATGAAACCAAAACACTAATTGATATTGATGTTAAGAAACCAAATTCAGATATCTTAGATATATCAAATGTAAAGTTTATCAAAAAAAGTATTTCAAAAATTAATCGTAATGAGATATTGGAATTAATTGGAGAGTAATATTTTATATTTAAGAAAAAGCCGCAATGGATTCCCACCTGCACGTTAGATTATTAGATTTTAATGATCTTATTTCTCTTTGGAAACAATTTTATAATAAACTTAGCGATGTAGAAAAGAATTTTTTGCCCTGCAGCCTATATATTTTCTTGGTACAAAAGAATAAGAAATGTTTAATATCAAATCCTAATGAAATGAACTCAATTAATAAAAAAAGAGATATCACATTGCTGTGATACCTCTTATTATGAGTAAGAAAAAATTAGTGGTATAACTTCTTTTTTTTCACTCTCGTTTTTAAAATTAAATATAATTTTACTAATATACAAAAAACTGATATAAAATATTTTCAACCTATATAATTTTTTCTTTATACCAATTAATAAGCATGAGTAAAAAAACTCCAATGTAAATTCTACTATGGGAGGATGAGGTAATTTATCAAATTCAAGGAGGAATTATAAGTACTGAAGTATGAATATTTACAACCATAAGCTCTTTCGGCGCACCGGGTACAGCCTTTTATCCTCTCAGTATTTTCCAACCTTATCTACTCTTTCCTTGAAAATATGCACCTGAAATTTAAATCCGTAGTGTCCTGAAATCTTAAAATTCTAAAGTCTCTCAAAAACACTTTCCATTCAAAATATATATACCAAATTTTTTCAACTTTTCAACCTTACAAAACCATCAATCAAACCAACTAATTACAAACAAAAACAAGGAGTAAAACTATGTCCACAATGGCAATAATAATCGCACTATTCTTAGTCTTAAGACAAGTAGCCAAAGTCTTTAATGACAATAAACTCGTAGATAAATCTTTCGATCTACTGAAGGACAAGGAGACTAGCTGTAACAGATGCGGTAGAGACGTATCAATAGGATCAGGTTTCTGGAGCAAAAGATTAAGCGACAAGGATAATTTTGAGGTCAGGAAATCAAAAGGTGTTAAATATCCTGAAGGGAATTACATATGCGGTGAATGCTTAAAAGGAGATACAAGGAAGTAGAAAAAGAAAAAACAAATCTTGATTG
>JBGSKB010000613.1:0-1868 GCA_041741395.1 Melioribacteraceae bacterium | reverse complement strand
TTTAATCCAAGATGAACTTACAAATATTCTAAAGAAAGGTAATAAAATAGTTAATCCTTCAAGTTTACTTTAAAAATTCTGACTCCTAACTCATTACTACTTTCTTCTTTTAAAATTTTTCTATTCCAAAATCTTCAAATTGCTGCAACTGATTTTTAATTAAATTAACATCACCAACAATCACAATAAGTAATTTTGAAAAATCAATATTTTCTTTTGCTGCATTTAATAAATCATTTTTTTCTACATTACTTATTTTTTGAATATAATTTTCAAAATAATTGTTCGGCAAATTAAATAGAGGAATCAGAGAAATATTTGAAGCTATTTGCGAATATGTTTCAAACATGGAAGGATATCTTCTTACTAAATAAGATTTTGCAAAATCAATTTCACTTTGATGAATTGTATTTTTTATTTCGTTTAATTCAAAAAGAATTTCTTTAATTGCATCTCCGGTATTTTCTGATTTTACGGAAGTTGCAACCGAAAAAGTACTTCCAATAGAATTGTAGTTATAATTTGAATGTGCGCCGTACGTAAATCCTTTGGCTTCCCGTAAATTTAAATTTATTCTACTTGAAAATTGTCCGCCTAAAATTGAGTTTAAAATTGATCTTGCATAAAAATCTTCAGAATTTCTTCCTTTTGAAAAATGTCCAATTCTTAATTCACTTTGAACTGCATCCGGTTTGTTAACAACAATTATTTTTTTATTGGGAACAATTTTTTCAACAGAAAGATTTTTATTTTCTTGCGGTTTCCACTTTTCAAAATATTTGTTGAGAATATTTAAGACATTATTCTCTTCTAAATTTCCGACAATTATTATAAAAGATCCATTTGGCAAATATCTTTGTGAAAAAAAATCTTTCACATCTGAATTTGCTAAAGATTCTATTGATGAATTAATTCCACTTGAAGGAAATTGATAGTTAGTATTTTGAAAAATATTTTTATTGAAAAAATTTGATGCAACGTATGATGGATCGTCTTCAAGTTGAATATTTTTTGTAATTAATTTTAATTTCTGCCGATCAAAATCTTCATTATGAAAACTTGGGTGTAGAATTATTTTAGACAAAATTTCTAAAGATTCTTCAAACTTTTCCTTAAGACACAAAAGTGAGATAGTCGTAAACTCCTTATTTGAATTTATATTTAAAATTGAACCCATTAACTCAAATTTATCAGAAATTTCAAATCCGGATAAATTATCTGCACCTTCGTCAAGAAGCAGCGAGGTTAAATAAGATAATCCTTCCTTTCCAGTTGGATTATAAATACTTCCGGAAGGGATAATTAAATTCATTTGAATAATTGGCAAAGTATCTTTTTTATTAAAGAAAACTTTAACGGAATTATCCAAAGTGAGGTTTTCAATTTTTGGAGTATGAAATTGTATTTTGCCGGTTGGTGTTGGTTTTATTGATCTATCTAACATAAAAGTCTTATTTTTGTTTAAAAAAAATCCCTATTCTGAAAATCAAAATAGGGATTTAAAAAGTAATATTGAAAAGTTTTATTTCATTATCTCAAATTCAATTCTTCTGTTTTTAGCTTTTCCTTCAATTGTGGAATTATAAGAAATTGGTTTTGATTCACCAAATCCGGCAGTTGTTAATCTATCAACAGAAATTCCTCTTTTCACTAAATAGTTTTTAACGGCAATTGCTCTTTTTTCTGATAGAATTTGATTAGCGTTCTCATCACCATCACTATCTGTATGTCCTTGAATTTCTATATCTATATCAGGCATTTTGGATAAAACATTTTTTACTTGATCGAGAATTAATTTTGAAGATTGAGTAATAACATCACTATTAACTAAAAAGTGAATATTTGAAAAAATTAATTTTTCTCCTTTA
>JBGSKB010000612.1:0-2468 GCA_041741395.1 Melioribacteraceae bacterium | reverse complement strand
AAATTTTTTTAATGCAAATAAAACGTCACCAATACTTTTTGAATTTTCTTTTCTTTCGCTATCAATTTTGAAAATAAAAATTGCAAGTAATAATCCCAGAAATGCCATTCCGGAAGAAAAGAAATTTACATACTCAAGTCCAATTCCTTGTCTAATACTTGGAACAACAGTCTTACCTCCAAAAGCTCCAATATTTACTACCCAATAAAAAAGTGAAAAACCTCTTGCTTTATTTGCTTCAGATGTAGTTTTTGCAACAGTTCCGGTTATTAACGGTTTTATAAATGATCCGCCAAGAAGAACAATAAAAAGAAAAATTATTACTAAAATTTTAGAATGAAAAATTCCTAAGAAAAAGTAACCTATGGTTAATAATGCAAACGCGAGTATCAATCCATTTTTAAAACCAATTTTATCGCTAACAGCTCCGGCAAATGGTGGAAAAAAATAAAGTAGTGCAAAAAAGATTCCGGCAACATAACCAGTTTCTTTATCACTAAATCCAACAATATTTGTTAAGTAAAGAGTTAGAACAATAAAGAAACCATAATAAGCTGCTCGCTCAAATAATTCCATTAAATTTGCTAACCAAAATTCTTTGGGAAAATTCCAAGTTTCTAATTCTTTTTTTTCTGCCACAAAACCCTCGGATTTTTTAGAAATGAATAATTATTTAATAATGCGAATAATATCTCAAAAAATTCAATCAAATGTAAAAATAAAATTAGTATAAAATTTTTTATACTTGACAAAAAAATAATTTACTGATATAATTACCGTCAATATTATGAAACACTTAGAAAAAAATATTACTAATTGCAATTCATTAGCCGCAGATAATGCAGCGAACATCAATATTTTAATAAACCTACCAATTAACATCGTCATTATTCTCGGAATTAGCATTATTCTCAGCCTCATTATTATTGGCTAGAATAGTAGGTCATTCCCAGAATAGAAAAAATTAAAATTTAAATTTGGAATGACCTTAAAAGTGGTGTTAAATTGGTATAAATTTTTGAGGTCTATTTGAGATCTGATATTATAAAAAAAGGTTATGATAAAGCTCCGCATAGAAGTTTGCTTAAAGCAACTGGTGTTATAAAAAGTGATGAAGACTTTAATAAACCATTTATTGGTGTTTGTAATTCATATATTGATTTAATTCCCGGACATGTTCATCTTCAAGAATTTGGTAAAGTTGTAAAAGATGCAATACGAGAAGCTGGTGGAATACCTTTCGAGTTCAATACAATTGGTGTTGATGACGGAATTGCAATGGGTCATATTGGAATGAGATATTCACTGGCAAGTAGAGAATTAATTGCCGATTCAGTTGAAACCGTTGTTGAAGCTCACAGATTAGATGGATTAATTTGTATTCCAAACTGTGATAAAATTGTACCCGGAATGTTAATGGGTGCAGTGAGAGTTAATATTCCAACAATTTTTATTTCCGGTGGTCCAATGAAAGCCGGAAAATTATCAAATGGAAAATCCAGCGATTTAGTTTCCGTTTTTGAAGGTGTAGGAAAATACCAAGCCGGTGAAATTAGGGATGAAGAATTAAAAGAATTGGAAGATGTAAGTTGTCCAACTTGCGGTTCGTGTTCGGGAATGTTTACTGCAAATTCAATGAATTGTTTGATGGAAGCATTGGGTATGGCATTACCCGGAAATGGAACAATCTTAGCAGTTGATCCGGCTCGACATGAATTAGCAAAAGAATCCGCAAAACAATTACTTTTTTTAATTGAAAAAGATATTAAACCTTCAGAAATAATAACCAAAAAGTCAATTCGAAATGCAATTACATTAGATGTCGCAATGGGTGGAAGTACAAATACAATTCTGCACACTTTGGCAATTGCAAACGAAGCCGGAATTGATTTAGATTTAGATGAAATAAATCAAATTTCTGAACGTACTCCAAATATTTGTAAAGTTAGTCCAGCAAGACCTGATATTCACATTGAAGATGTTCATTATGCAGGCGGAATTTCAGCAATCATTAATGAACTTTCTAAGAATGATAAATTGATTGATAAAGACGTAATTACTGTTACCGGAAAATCACTTTTGGAAAATGTCCAAAATGCAAAAATTTTAAATTATGATGTAATCAGATCTTTAGAAAATCCATATTCTCAAACCGGTGGATTAGTAGTTTTATTTGGGAATTTAGCAGAAAAAGGAGCGATTGTAAAAGCTGCAGCCGTTGAGAAAGAAATGTTGGTGCATAAAGGTACTTCCGTTGTGTTTAATAGTCAAGATGAAGCTCTTGAAGGAATAAAAAATAAAATTGTTAAAGCTGGCGATGTTGTAATTATAAGATTCGAAGGACCCAAAGGTGGTCCGGGAATGCCTGAAATGTTATCTCCTACAAGCGCTATTATGGGAATGGGATTAGGCAGCAAAGTAGCCTTAATTACAGATGGAAGGTTTTCGGGTGGAACTCGTGGAGCTTG
>JBGSKB010000611.1:0-3232 GCA_041741395.1 Melioribacteraceae bacterium | reverse complement strand
AAAAGAATTAACATTAAAAATGTTTTTTGAAAATCCAACAATTGCTCAACTTTCTGAAAAATTAAATCAGATTGTTGAGGTTGAATCGTCAAATGAAGTATATATCTCAAAACAAGAACGGAGTTCTGCAGATTTATTTTCACTTATTGATGAATTAAATAATATCTCTGACAATGAAGCAAAATCACTTATAGAAAAGGATTAGGTAATAACATTTTATGCTAGATTTTATAAAAAATTATGAAAAATTATCACAGGAGAAAAAAGAATTATTTGAAAAAAGATTATTACTTAATCCACAGCAATATAATGTCTATCCACTTTCATTTTCGCAAAAACGTTTATGGTTTTTAGATCAACTAGAACCAGGCAGTACTTCTTTTAATATTCCAGCCGCAATAAAATTAACTGGGAAACTTGATGTAGATAATTTAAAAAAGTGTATAAATACAATTGTAGAAAGACATGAAATTTTGCGTTCTAGTATTTTTACTGTTTCTAATTCTCCCATGCAAGTAATAAATAATGAAGTTAAAGTAAAAATTGAAGAATATAATTTTTCTGATTTAGATGAAAATACTAAAAGTGCTACTTTAATAAATGATATAAACATAAATTGCAATATCTATTTTAATCTCGCACAATCTCCATTGTTCAAAATATTTTTATATAAACTATCAAAAAATGAGTTTGTATTGCAGATTGTAATGCATCATATTATTTCTGATGGCTGGTCTGTTAATGTGTTTATTAAAGAATTATCTCAAATTTATTCTAAGTTTTTAAACGGTTTAGAAATTGAATTACCACCTTTAGGAATTCAGTATATAGACTATGCAAATTGGCAAAACGAATGGATAAAAACAGCAGAGTATAAAAAGTTAAAAGATTTTTGGATAATGAACCTTCAAAATGGTTTACCCAAATTAAATTTACCTTATGATAGCAATCTTGTTTTAACAGATTCTAGAAATAATCAATTTATTAAAAAATTATCCGCAGAAAGTTTTCCAAAAATTCAAAAAATATTAAAAGAAAGCAATTCAACATTATTTATGTTTTTTGCGGCAGCAATCGTTGCATTGCTCTACAAGTATTCTTCTCAAAATGATATTTCTATTGGAACACCAATTGCTAACCGCAATAAGAATAATGTACAAAACTTAATAGGTTTTTTTGTTAATCTTATAGTATTACGAATTAAAATAGATCCAAATAGTTCATTCCTAAGTTTTCTCAATCAAGTTAGAAACACTTCACTAAATGCTTTTGATAATCAAGAAATGCCATTTGAACTTCTTGTTGAAGAAATACAACCTGAAAGAAATTTGCAGAGTACTCCCTTATTCAATGTAATGTATTCGTTCATGAATAAAGCTGATAATAAATTAAAGTTAGATAATCTTGAAATATCTAATGTTGAATTTGATTTTAAATCAACACAATATGATCTTACTTTTAATGTTAATCAAAATGATTTAAATGAAATATCAATTATTCTTGAATATAATGAAAATTTATTTTACAGATCTACAGTCGAAAAAATCATTGAAAATTTTGTTGTACTAATTAACGATATTATAGAAACACCAGTAAAAGAATTATCAAAGTTTAATTGTATTTCAGAAATTGATAAAAAAATATTGGCTGAATGTTACAGAGAGAATATTTATGAAAGATTTGAAAGTGTAATAGAGAGTTTTGAAAATAGTGCAAAAAAGTATCCTAACAAAATAGCTTTAAAACAGAATAATAATAATTTGACTTATTCTGAATTAAACGTTTCTGTAAATCAATTTGCCCAATATATTAAAAGTGATTTAAGAATTTTCAATTCCATCATAGGTGTTTTTATAGAAAACAGCATTGAGTATATAATAACCATTCTTGCAATATTAAAAAGTGGAAATTCATTTCTTCCTATTGACATTAATTATCCTAAAGATCGTATTGCAAAGTTTATTGAAATATCTAAAATCAGATTTATTTTTACAAATGATAAACAAAGAGAAAAGCTTAACAATATTGAGATAAATTGTATTTCAGTAAATTTATTATCTGAAATATTGGAAAACAAAAACATTGAAAATTTTGATAGTAAAATTTCTCCAACAAATTTAGCTTATTGTATTTTTACAAGCGGTTCAACTGGTATTCCCAAAGGTGTTATAATTAGTCATAAAAATCTATCTAATTTTCTAAACGGAGCTTCAAAACTTTATGAAATTAAAAATGATGATATTTTTCTGCAATTTGCATCTAATAGTTTTGATACAAGTATTGAAGAAATCTTTTTAGCACTAATTAATGGTCTTACACTTGTTATTAAAGATGAAGATATGCTTAATAGTGCTGATAAATTTATAGAGATATTAGATAAAGAAAATATTACAATTCTTGATTTACCTACAGCATACTTTTCGCAGTTAACTAAACAAATGATTGTTGAAAATATTACATTCCCAAAAAATTTAAATAAAATAATTTTGGGCGGTGAAAAACTTGAAAGAAATATTTTTATTGATTGGCATTCAAAATATGGCAGAAATTTAAATTTATACAATGGTTATGGTCCAACAGAAACTACTGTAATTGCTACTGCTTGGGTATACAATTCTAATTCTGATCTTAATATTAATTCTGAAGTTCCAATAGGAAAACCTTTGGAAGGATATTCGGCATTTGTACTTGATAATTTTCTAAATCAAGTTCCAGTTGGTGTGGTGGGAGAATTATATATTGGCGGAGATTCAGTATCATATGGCTATATCGGGGATCCATATACGACTGCTTCAAAGTTTATTCCAAATCCGTTTAGTAATAATGTTGGCTCAAGATTATTTAAAACTGGAGATTTGGTAAAGGTAATTCATGATGGAAATATTGAATTTATTGGAAGAAATGACAATCAGGTTAAAATAAGAGGATTTAGAATTGAATTAGAAGAAATTGAACGAACAATAAAAAATTATAAAAATATTAAAGACTGTATAGTAATTGTTGATAAAATATCTGCGACTGACCATAAAATAAACGCTTATTTGTTGAGTGATTTAATTCTAATTGATGAAATCAATGAGATCAAAAAATATGTAAAAGAAAAATTGCCAAAGTTTATGCTGCCTTCTAGTTATTTTCAAATTAACGAAATACCGCTTTCAATAAATGGCAAAATTGATACTGATAAAATATTGCAAAATTGTAAAGAAATTATCAATGAAAGTAATATCAG
>JBGSKB010000610.1:0-1907 GCA_041741395.1 Melioribacteraceae bacterium | reverse complement strand
TTGATTGCTGCATTTCAGAGATTTTATCTTGCCAATTATAGTGATGCTTATAGAAATATAGAGATTTATCACACTGGAGACCTTTGATAAAGGTGGATTTGGAAAGGATAGGTTTATTCATTCAATAAACACATTAATTATAATTTAGATATTCGTTTTTAAAATAAGTAAATATTTATTTATTTAAAATTATGTTCATTAAATAAATTAGAATAAAATTTAATTTTTAGTGAAAGAAAGAAAATAATATAGTAATTAATGAAAAATATGATGACAGAAATACAAAACACAATTCACAATCTTAAAAATTTAATTTTTAGTATAATATTTAATTCAATTGGAATATCTAATAGTCTGCTTACTAACTGTTATTGAGCATAAAATAATTTTAAGTATACCTCAATGAAGAAAATATTCTTTACAAAACAATGTAGGTTAACGTTTTTTTAAAATACTGAAATCTTATAAGTTGTTTGTTAAAAATACTTAATTGAAAAGTGATAAGTTTTAACATGACTTTTAGATATATAAATTCGATTTTTTCCTACCCTAAATTTCAAATGTATTTTTACATCTTCGTCAAATTCAACATTTCATAATTTTAAATTAAGTAACATCAAAACGAAATAACATATTAAAATGAAATAATTATTAATCATTTTTAATGAAATTCACAGCTTCAGAAATTTCAATTAAATTATTTTTTTCAAAATGGTTTAATTAAATATTATAAAAAAAATACGATGATTTAATTGACTATAAATGTTTGCAATAAGGAAGTAATAAAATGGCAACTATTAAAAATTTATCAATTTCAAAGAAAATTAGTTTAACAATAATTGGAATATTAGTATTTACATTATCGATTTATTTAGTCATTTTTTTCTTAAAAAACGATTATAAAGTTTATGAAAGAATTGAATATGAAAATAAACAAATAAGTTCATTACTTACAGAATCAATACGTTTAGCAATGGCTTCCGGTGCAGATGATACAGAACCATTCGTTAATAATTTATCAAAATATGAAACAATAAAGGATGTAAGAATTATTCCTACAGAGATTATTGCGGGACCCGATAATAATAGTTTTGATGAACATGAGTTGGATGCACTAAAAAACAAAATGGAAAAGAATTTTTATGAAGAATTCAACAATTCAAAAGTCTTAAGATCAATTAGTTTGTTAAAATCTGACGAAACTTGTTCAGACTGTCATGATGCAGAAGAAGGTGAAATATTAGCCGTTGTTAGTATACGTCAATCATTAGATAAGACATATAGTGAAATGGCGTCACAGAAAATTGATGCTTTTTGGATAGGACTTGTTGCTGCTATTCTTACGTTTGTATTTGTTTCCTTTTTTTTAAAAAAGATCCTTGGAAATCCTATTCAGAAATTATCTCTAGCAGCTACGGATTTTGCTGAAGGAAAATTTGAAAGTTCAATTATTTGTAATAGCAATGATGAACTTGGAGTTTTAGCAAAAAGTTTAAATGAAATGGCTGAAAAAATCAACGAACAAATACAGTATTTAAATAAATTACCAACACCTGTTTCAGTTATGGACAAAGATTTTAATATAACATATATCAACAAAAAAGGTGCTGAGTTACTTAATAAATCACAAGAAGAAATTCTTGGTACAAAATGTTATAATAATTTTAAAACAAAAGATTGTAATACTGAATTTTGTGCTTGTAAGACTGCCATTAAAGAAGATAAATCTATCTCAAAAGAAACTTCAGCAAGACCAAATAACGTAGATATTCCAATATTTTATTCTGGATCACCAATACGAAACAAAAGTGGGCAATTAATTGGCGTTCTTGAAGTTATTACCGATCTTACAGAATCAAAAGAAAAAGAAAAATATCTTGAAAGAAATACAAAAATAATCCTTGAAG
>JBGSKB010000609.1:0-8498 GCA_041741395.1 Melioribacteraceae bacterium | reverse complement strand
ACAAAAACAATCAACCAATTTCGTTTGATTTAGAAGAATTATTAAATGATATTATTGTTCAAATCAGTAAAACAATTGAACGGGAATATCTTGATGAATTATCAAAAAAATCGCTGCTTGTTACAGAATCTGAAAAACTCTACAAGACTTTATTCAACTCAATTTCACATGAGCTAAAAACACCAATATCAACAATAATCGGGGCTGTTAGTTCGCTTAATGATTCAAAAATATTTGAGAATAAAAATAATTTAATTGGCATTATTAATGAAATTAATATCGCGGCGGAAAGACTTCACCGTTTGGTTGAAAACTTATTGGATATGGCAAGACTTGAATCTGGAAATATTAAATTAAAGTATAGTTGGAATTCTGTTTCGGATCTAATCTATTCTGCAATTAATAGATTAAAGGGTGAATTAATTTCTCATAATATAATTATTAAATTAAAAGATGATTATATTTTTCAATTTGACTTTGCTTTACTTGAACAAGCAATAATAAATATAATTCATAATTCTATTCTTTATACTCCAGCTGGAAGTGAAATTAAAATTGAAGGGTTTTTACAAAATGATAATTATATTTTAAATATTTCTGATAATGGAAGTGGATTTAGTGAAGAAGCATTAACTAGATTATTTAACAAATTTTATAGAATTCCCGGAACAAAAGTTGGTGGTACCGGTTTGGGACTATCAATTGCAAAAGGTTTTATTGAAGCACATGACGGTACAATATCTGCTTCTAATAAAATAAACGGTGGGGCAATTTTTACTATTATTCTATCGATAAAAACTAAGGTAGAAATTAATGACTAATAAAAACACAATTGTAATTATTGATGATGAGCAGCAAATAAGAAAAATTTTATCCATTGTACTTGAATCTGCAGACTACAAAGTTATTGAAGCAGAAAATGGCAAAGATGGTATTCTTCAAGTTGCAACATGGCATCCCCAATTAGTAATTCTTGATATTGGATTACCTGATAGGGATGGAATTTCTGTTTTAAAGGAAATAAGAACTTGGTCAAATGTTCCGGTAATAATTCTATCCGTAAGAAATTCCGAAGAAGATATTGTAAAAGCTCTTGATTTGGGAGCAGATGATTATCTCACAAAACCATTTAACACACATGAGCTACTTGCCAGAATACGCGCTAATATTAGAAGAGTTTTTCAGACTAATGAAGGAACTATATTTTCAAATGGAAATTTACAAATTGATTTTGCTTCAAGAATAATAAAAAAATCTGAAGCTGAAATTAAACTTACGAATATTGAATATCTACTTTTAGTTCTTCTATCAAAAAATATTGACAAAGTTTTAACGCATAGATATATTTTAAAAGAAGTTTGGGGACCAAGTGCTGTTGAAAATTCTCAATATTTACGCGTATTTATTGGACAATTAAGAAAAAAAATAGAAGATGATTTTTCAAATCCGCAACATATTATTACTGAATCTGGTGTTGGATATAGAATGAAGAGTACAACTTAACAGAAAAAAGTATTTATTTATTTGGCGGAATGTTTAAATGTGTTGCAGATTGCAATCCCTTTGATACTTCGGGAATAATTCCCAACTTAATATAAATTGGTTTTGTAAATTTTCTAATTGTTGGCAATTCTTTTGAAAACCAAAATGCCGTAAACAAACTTATAATTCCCATTAACAAAACTGTGTTTGCTGCACCAATTTTTCCAGCTAAACTTCCCGCTAACAAACTTCCAAATGGAGCTGTTCCCATAAACGACATAACATATAAACTCATAATTCGTCCGCGTTTATCTTCATCAACAATTGTTTGCAATAAAGTATTTGAGGAAGCCATTTGAGTCATCATTCCCCAACCGGTAAAAATCATTAAAGGAATTGAAAAATAAATTGCTCCTGATTGAGAAAAGAAAATTAATCCTATTGAGAAAACTATTGTAGCAATAACAATTAATTTTCCCAAACCTAAAATAGTTTTTCTTGAAGCTAAATATATAGCTCCAATAAAAGCTCCAACGCCAATTGCGCCGAATAAAAATCCCAAAGTATTTGCATCGCCATGTAAAATATCTTTTGCAAAAATTGGCATTAAAACCGTGTAAGGCATTCCGGTTAAACTTAAAATTGCGATTAAAAGTAAAAGAGTTCTAATTGGAATAAAATTATATGCATATACAAATCCTTCTTTAACTCCTTTTAGTAATTTTTTTTCTGAAACTTGTTTACCCTTATTGTTAAACTTCATTAACAATAAGGCATTAATTACTGCAAAATAACTTATCGCATTTATTAAGAAGCAAATTCCTTCACCAAATGCAGAAATTATTATTCCGGCAATAGTTGGACCAATCAACCTAGCAGCGTTAAACATTGATGAATTTAACGCAATTGCGTTTGGTAAATCATTTTTATCATCTATTAAATCAATAACAAAAGATTGACGTGTTGGCATATCAAATGAGTTAATTAATCCATTAAATATAGATAAAACAATTATGTGCCAAATTTCAATAACATTTGTTAAAGTAAGCACTGCAAGAAATGACGATTGAAATAATGCCAAAACTTGAGTTGTAAGAATTATTTTGTGTTTGTTGTATTTATCAGCAAAAACTCCGGCAAAAGACGCAAAAATAAATGTGGGAATTTGTGCCGAAAAACTTACCAATCCTAATAAAAAAGCAGAATCTGTTAATTTGTAAACTAACCAGCCGAGCGCAATTTGCTGCATCCAAGTTCCGATTAAGGATATTCCTTGTCCACCAAAAAACAACCTATAATTTCTTGATTTAAATGCGCGAAGAATATTTTGAATTGTAGGTGAATTATTGAACATTTTAAAATATTTTCAGTAAAAGTTTTAGTCAAGTTTTTGAAACAATGATACAAAAATAATTTAATTACGTGCAAAAATTATAACTATTTTTCACTGGGTGAATAATTCACCTATAGTTGTTTAGAAATAAATAAAAGAGAAAAAGTATGCTTGATTTTAATATAATTCTTGAAAACTCAAACATTTTACTTCGACCAATAAAATCAACCGATTTTCAAGATTTCCCAAAAATCACAAATGATAAATCTCTTTGGTATTATTTCACAAGTGATTTATCAAATATTGATGAATTGAAAATTTGGGTTGAAACTGCAATAAATGATTTGCAGAATAAAATTCGTTTACCTTTTACAATTTTTTATAAACCGGAAAATATAATTGTCGGTTCTACAAGTTTTGGAAATTTTTCTCAAAGGGATTCACGAATAGAAATTGGTTGGACTTGGGTTTCCAAAAATTATCAAGGAAAGGGAATAAATGATCAGGTAAAATTTCTCATGCTGCAGTATTGTTTCGAAAAATTAAATTTAGTTAGAGTTGAATTCAAAACTGATGTTTTAAATGTTTATGCAAGAAATGCATTAAAAAGAATTGGCGCGAAAGAAGAAGGAATTTTAAGAACTCATACATTAATGACGAACAATCGCCGCCGAGATACTATCTATTATAGTGTATTAAAATATGAATGGCAGAATATTCAAGATATTTACTTAAAAATTAATTTGGGGCTTTAGTAATTTTATTTATCATCAATATTCTGATAAAATTGAAATCAAAATTTGATTTTTTCAAAAGTAGAAGAAATGAAAACTTTATTTACAAAATATCAACCGGTAATTTCAAAATGTTTGCTTATAATATTTTTTTTCTCATTTACATTTTGTTCATCTAGCAAAAACGAATCTGACAATTGGGTTAGTTTATTTAACGGTAAAAATTTAGACAATTGGAAAATTAAATTTGCCGGACATGACTTAAATGATAATTACAAAAATACATTTCAAGTTAAAGATGGATTGCTTAAAGTATCTTATGATGAATACACAAGTTTTGATAATAAATTTGGACATATTTTTTACAATAAAAAATTTTCCCATTATATAATTCATGTTGAATATAGATTTGTTGGAAACCAAGTTGCCGATGGACCAGAATGGGCAATTAGAAATAATGGAATAATGATTCATTGTCAATCACCGGAAAGTATGAGTAAAGATCAAAACTTCCCCGTTTCAATTGAAGCTCAAATGCTTGGCGGAAATGGAGTTGATGAAAGATCAACCGGAAATGTTTGCACACCCGGAACAAATATTGTTATGAAACAAAACCTAATTACAAATCATTGTACCGGATCAAACTCTGCAACTTATCATGGTGATCAATGGGTAACAATGGAAGTTGAAGTTCACGGAAATTCAACAATAAAACATATTGTAAATGGCAAATTAGTTATGGAATATGAAAAACCACAGCTTGACATTAATGATGCTGATGCGAAAAAAATAATTCCAAAAGATAATAATTTAATGTTAAGCGAAGGTTATATTGCACTTCAAGCTGAAAGCCATCCAATAGAATTTAGAAAAATTGAAATTCTTGAGTTAGAATAACACAACTTAATATTTATGAAACACTTAAAAGATTTATTATTACTGGGCAATCCAAAACTATATGAAATTTCTTCTCCCGTTGAAAAATCTGAACTGACATTAATAAAATCTTGGGTTGCCGATTTACATAATGTTATGGAAGAAATTAGAGCAAAATATAATTTCGGAAGGGCAATTGCTGCGCCGCAATTGGGAATAATGAAAAGATTAATTTATATGAATATTGATAAACCAACTGTTATAGTTAATCCGGAATTTACTTACCTAAGTGATGAAATATTTGAACTGTGGGATGATTGTTTGAGTTTTCCCAATTTACTTGTAAAAGTTAAAAGAAACAAAGAGTGTAAAATTAAATTTCTTGATGAAAATTGGAATTCGCAAGAACTTAGTTTTCAAAATGATTTATCTGAATTGATACAACATGGATATGATCACCTTAATGGCATTTTAGCAACTATGCACGCAATTGATGAAAAATCTTTTAAATGGCGATAAGTAATTTATTGCAAAATTAAATTACAATTTTATGATAAATATCATACGCACTACAGCTGATAATGATAATTTTAAAATTTTAGTCGAAAAACTAAACTCGGAATTACGTGAAAGATACGTTGATCAAGAAACGAAATTTGCTCCGCATAATTTATTAGATATAAACGTAAGAACCGTTTTAATTTATGATGAAAATATTCCAATTGCTTGCGGTGCATTTCGAGAAAATAATGAAAACAAAACAGTTGAAATTAAGAGAATGTATGTTGATAAATTATATAGATCAAAGGGATTGGGCAGAAAAATCCTAAATGAATTAGAAAAATGGGCGAAAGAATTAAATTTTGAATCCGCAATTTTAGAAACCGGAAACAATCAACCGGAAGTAATTAAACTTTATCAAAATATGGGATATCAACAAATTCAAAATTTCCATACTTACGAAAACATCCCGGAAAGCATCTGCATGCAAAAAAAATTGATTTAAGTCAAAAACTTGGGAAACTACTATTGACAAAATAGTTTCCATGTATTATATTGGAAACTGTAAAAATAATAATAGTTTCTGGGGTATATGGAAGAAAAGGAAAAAATCGTTTCGTTCTCAAAAGATAAATTCCTCACTGAGGGATTTTATAAAATCACCATGGATGAAATTGCAAATGGTTTGAGAATGAGTAAAAAAACCATCTACAAATATTTTGCTTCAAAAGAAATTTTGGTTGATACGGCGGTAAAGTTTTTCCAATCAATTGTTCAATCAAAAATTGAGAACATAATAAAAAGTGATAGTAATTCAATACTTAAAATAAAAAAGTTGACAAACTTATTCGCTGAACTTTCCATGAAAATTAATAGTAAAATGTTGGATGATTTGAGAAGTTACCGTCCGGATTTGTGGCAAAACATTGATGAATTTAGAACTCGTAATGTTGAAAAAGTATGGAAAAATATTTTTGATCAAGGAAAAATTGAAGGTTATATCATTGATTATCCTAGCGAAATTATGATTCATGTAATCCTTGCCGCAATGCAGAAAATTATAAATCCAACATTTTTAATAAATCACAATTTATCAATTCAACAAGCGTTTGAAATAACTTTTGGAATGCTCATAAATGGAATACTTACCGAAAAAGGCAAAAAAGTTTATAATAAAATTGAGAAGGAAAATAAATAATGAAAAAAAATAAATTATTAATTCTGCTTTTACTTTCGTTGATTATTATTAGTTGTGGGAATGAAAATGATGAAAATTTAACAAAAGCAACTGGAACAATTGAAGCAACGTTTATTACACTTAGTTCAAAAGTTTCCGGAGAAATTATAGAAATATATTTTGATGAAGGAACAAAAGTAAATAAAGGCGATACCATTTTGAAAATTGATAATGAAACTTTACAACTTCAACTTTTACAAGCTGAAGCTTTGAAGGAAAGTGCTGAAGCACAATTTCAATTGTTAAAAAATGGTTCAAGAAAGGAAGATATTGTTCAAGCACAATCAATGTTCAATCAAGCGGAAATTAGTCTGAACCAAGCAGAAATAGATAAAGACCGGATGCAAAAACTTTTGGAATCAAATTCTATTACAAAAAAACAATTTGAAGATGTTGATACAAAGTATAAAATAATAAAATCTCAATATTCTGCCGCAAAGGAGAATTTAACAAAAATCAAAAATATTGCTCGCCCCGAAGAATTAAAACGCACGGAAGCATTGTTCAATCAAGCAATTGCAAATGAAAAATTAATTCAGAAAAGTATTAATGATTGTTTCATTGTTTCTCCAATAAATGGATTTGTGGTGGAGTTATTTTATGAAAAAGGTGAAACGGTTTCGCCTATGTCTTCAGTTTTGAAAATTGCAGATTTAGAAAAAGTGAATTTAGATATTTATGTAAATGAACTCGAATTGCCAAAAGTTCAGCTTAATCAAAAAGTTGATGTTTTTGTTGATGCATTTGAAGAAAAATCATTTGCAGGAAAGGTTGTTTACATTTCTCCCGAATCTGAATTTACACCAAAGAATATTCAAACTCCGGATGAAAGAACAAAATTAGTTTACAAAGTAAAAGTTGAAATTGATAATCCTAAATTTGAATTGAAAAGTGGAATGCCTGCTGATGCGGAAATAAAATTGCATGATTGAAAGATTACCAAAATTGCAAAATTAACAACATTGATGAGATTTTAAAATGGCAATAAAACAATTTGAAGATTTGAAAGTCTGGCATTCATCACGAGACTTTGTTAAAAGTACTTATAAACTTACCTCAAACCCAAAATTTAAAAATGATTTTGGATTAAAAGATCAGTTTCAACGAGTATCCGTTTCAATAATGAATAATATTGCGGAAGGAATTGAAAGAGATAATAACAAAGAGTTTATTAGATTCTTGACTTTTTCAAAAGGTTCTGCTAGCGAAGTACGAAGCTTGCTCTATGTGGCATTGGATTTAGATTATATAACAAAAGAAGAATTTAATATTCATTACAATTTAGCAATTGATATAATTACTCAAATTTCAAATTTTATTAAGTATTTAAACAAAACTAAATAAGAATGTTTATGATTCTTAACGAACATGGTTTTTATATTCTTTTAATCTTGCAATCATGCAATTTTGCAATCTTGCAATTTTCTACTCTTGGAACTCAATAGTGTCTGTAATTATTAACATAGAAAATTTTTCTAAATCCTACGGAGAAATAAAAGCCGTAAACAATATTTCCTTTTCCATAAATAAAGGAGAAATGTTTGGTTTAGTTGGACCCGATGGTGCCGGAAAAACAACAACAATAAGAACTTTATGCGGATTGTTAAAACCGGATAGCGGAAATATTTCCTTGTTGAATTATGACATAATTAAAAACAAAAAGGATATTCAAAATAATATCGGTTACTTATCGCAAAAATTTAGTTTGTACGAAGATTTATCAATAGATGAAAACATAGAATTCTTCGCGGAAATTCATAATGTTAAAAATTATAAAGAAAGAAGAAACGAACTTCTTGAATTTACACGTTTGATAGAATTTAGAAATCGCCAAGCCGGCAGACTTTCCGGTGGGATGAAACAAAAGCTGGCATTGGCTTGCAGCTTAATTCACAAACCAATAATATTATTTCTAGATGAACCAACAACCGGAGTCGATCCAGTTTCACGTAGAGATTTCTGGAAAATACTTTCTAATTTATTGAAAGAAGAAATTACAATTTTTATGTCAACACCATATTTGGATGAAGCTGAAAGATGTAACAGAGTTGCCATGATGAACAATGGAAAACTTATTGCTCTCGATTCACCACAAAATGTAAAGGAATCAATAAATAAAAAAGTTTTAGAAATTGTCTGTGATGATGTTAGAAATGCAGCAAAATTAATTAAAGATAATTTAGAAATTAATGTTCAACTTTTTGGTGATAGAATAAATATGATATCGGATAATGCTGATGCTGACTATAGAAATATTGCATTATTGATGAATAAAAATAATATAAAAATAGTTGATCACAGAATAAATATTCCATCGCTGGAAAATGTCTTTATT
>JBGSKB010000608.1:0-4874 GCA_041741395.1 Melioribacteraceae bacterium | reverse complement strand
TTTTATTTCCATCAATCAAACAAAAATGTTAATTTGCTGAATATGGAGAAATTAAATTTTATAAAAATGAATGGAGCTGGTAATGATTTTATTCTTGTAAATCAGAATGAAAATCCAAATTTTATTCCTAAGTCAGAAATAATAAAACAAATTTGCAATAGAAGAAAAGGAATTGGCGCAGACGGTTTATTATTTATTAAAAAAAATGAAAAATATGATTTTGAGTTGGAGTATTATAATTCCGATGGTTCACTTGGTTCTTTATGCGGAAACGGAGCAAGATGTTCAATAAAATTTGCGTTGGATAATATTAATATCAAAAAAAATAAAACTTCATTTTTATGCAATAATTCAATTTATTTCGGTGAAAAAATTGATTCGGAAATTATCAAATTTCAGTTGAATAAAATAAATGAATTAAAATTAAATCAGCAAATTAAATTAAATGATAATTTAATTAATTCAAGTTTTGTTGATAACGGTTCTCCACATGTAATTATTTTTTGGGAAGATTTTAAAATCTTAACAGACAACAATTTTGATGAATTTGATATAAATAATTTTGGAAGAAAAATCCGTTATTCTGATTATTTCAAACCTCTTGGATCAAATGTTAATTTTATCAAAAAGGAAAAAAATATTTATAAAATCAGAACTTATGAAAGAGGAGTTGAAGAAGAAACCTTAGCTTGCGGAACCGGAACAGTTGCTTCGGCAGTTGTTGCAAATTTAATTGACAATATTTTATCACCAATTTCTTTTCTTACAAAAGATAATGATAAGTTGATTGTAGAATTTGATAAAAAAAATGAAAAATTTGAAAAAATTACCTTAACAGGACCTGCAAAAATTAATTATATTGGAACTTACAATTTTCAAAAATAGGGAGTTACATGGGGAAAGTTATATTTTCTATTAGTTATGATATAATTCCGGAAAAAAGAGTAGAATATTTAGGAATTGTGCGTGAATTAAAAAGCATTATTAAATCTGATGGTTTAGAAAGTTATTCTGTGTTTGAACAAAAATCAAAAGAAAATAGTTTTCAAGAAATTTATGTTTATAAAACTCAGCAAGCTTGGGAAGATTCCGACGAAGCCGAGAACGAAAGAGTTGATATTTTAATGACGAAATTATCTGATTTGATAAAAGAAAAATCCACACAATATTCAACATTATTTGAAGTTGAGAATTAATAATTTCCAATTAATATAAGAATTTTAAGATGTATGAATATGTCGGCGCAATTCATATGCATTCAAAATTCTCCGATGGTTCCGGAGATCCCGCCAAAATAGCTCAATTTGCTGATGAAGTTGGGCTTGATTTTATAATTCTTACCGACCATAATACTTTAAGAGCTTTACACGAAGGCTTTGAAAAATGGTATGGTCAAACTTTGCTTTTGGTCGGTTGTGAATTAAATGATAAAACCAATAAAAATCATTACTTAGCAATGAATATTTCGGAAACATATTCTACGCGGCAATCTGCAAAAGAATATGTTAAAAAAGTAAAAGATGCCGGTGGAATTGGTTTTATTGCGCATCCTTTTGAAGAAAGGAATTCTATGAAAGAACATCCTCCGTATCCTTGGACGGATTGGGATGCTGGTGAATTTACCGGAATAGAGATTTGGAATCACATGTCAGAGTGGATGGAAGGTTTAACCGAGCAAAATAAATACAGCCATTTTATTCATCCGTTAAGATCAATTGTTGGTCCTACAAAAAAAACTTTACAAAAATGGGATGAATTAAATAAAAAAAGAAAAGTTGTTGGAATTGGTGGAATTGATGCACATGCACATAAAATTAATGTTTTGGGATTTGTGGAGGTTGAGGTTTTTCCATATAAAGTTTTATTCAAATCAATTAGAACACATATTTTAACTGAAAAGAAATTACGTACTAAAAATATTTCAGTTGAAGCTGCAAAAAAAATAGTATATGAAAGTTTAGAAGAAGGAAAATGTTTTATTTCTAATGATTATCATGGAGATGCAAAAGGATTTAAGTTTTATGCCAAAATTGGAAAAGATCATTTCCAAATGGGTGAAATAATAAAAAATTCCGCAAAAGTTAATTTTAAAGTTATATTACCGAATAAAATTGCAAAAATTACATTAATATTTAACGGCAAACCGTTTAGCACTGTTGAAAACACAGAGGCAGATTTTATTGTCCAAAAACCAGGACAATATCGAGTTGAAGTTTACCTAAATGATCATGCATGGATTTTTTCTAATCACATTAGGATTGAAAACTAATATTTATTATTTTTCCCGTTCAAAATTGATTCACATTCAAAAATCCAAGTAAAATTATGATCGGAAAAAAGAAAAAAATATCAAAAAAAGAAATCCAAGAAGATAAACTTGTAACCGGTTTTTATAAAACTCAAGGTTTCTTTGAGAAAAATCAACAAAATTTATTAATTGTTATTGGCATTATAGCTGCAATTGCTCTAGCTATTTTTTGGTATAACAGCAAAGTTGAAGATGATAATCTTCAAGCAACTTCACAGCTTGCAAATATAATTCCTTTTTATGAACAAGGACAATATCAAAAAGCAATTGATGGCGAACCAGGGACAAATGTAGTTGGTTTAACTTCAATTGTTGATAATTACGGAAGTACTGAACAAGGCGAAATGGCAAAAATGTATTTGGCAAATTGCTATTTTTCTTTAGGAAATTACCAAAAAGCGATGGAATTTTATTCAGATTACTCCGGGAATAGTGATTTGTATAAAGCAAGTTCTTTAGCCGGACAAGCAGCTTGTAATGAAATGTTGGGAAATTATGAAGATGCAGCAAACGATTACGAAAAAGCGTCAAAAATTGTGAAAATTGAATCACAATCAGCTTCTTATTTGTTAAGTGCCGGAAAAAATTATCTTAAATCAAATTCTACAGAAAAAGCAAAGGAATTATTTGAGATTATTAAAAATGATTATAAAAACACAACTTCAGCAAGAGAGATTGATAGATTTCTCTATAATTTTTAATTTATTTATCAACAAAAATATTTACGGATATGGCAGATACCTCAGATTTCAGAAATGGATTAATCATTAAATTTAAAAATGATTTATATGCAATTACAGAATTTCAACATGTAAAACCCGGCAAAGGCGGAGCTTTTGTAAGAACAACTCTAAAAAATTTACGAAATGGAAAAGTTTTAGATAATACTTTTAGATCAGGTGAAGGTATTGAAATTGTTAGGGTTGAACGAAGAAAATATCAATATCTTTTTAGAGAAGCCAGCGATTTAGTAATTATGGATAATGATACTTACGAGCAAATTAATGTTTCGGAAGAATTGTTTGACGGCGGCGACCAATATCTCAAAGAAGGAGAAGAAATTGAATTATTACTTGATGATAAAGAGCAAATTATTACAGTTGAAATTCCGTTATTTGTTCAACTAAAGGTAATTGAAACAGAACCTGGTTTTAGAGGAAATACTGCTACAAATGCAATGAAATCAGCAAAATTAGAAACCGGAGTTACAATCAACGTTCCTCTATTTATAGATCAGTATGATATTCTTAAAGTTGATACAAGAACCGGACAATATATGGAAAGAATAAAAAGTTAAGGGGTAAAATGGATATCAATGAAATTAAAAAACTTATCAAAGTTTTTGAAAATAGTGCAATCACTGAATTATCCGTTCAAGAAGGTGATTTAAAAATTAAAATTTCAAAAAATGGATCCTTTAATTCTCCAATTTACACAACGCAAAATTTTCCTTTACAAAATCAAATTTCAGCAGAAATAAACAAAACTTCTTCTATTGCCCAAACTCAATTAGCAAAGGAAGAAAATTTTCATATAATAAAATCCCCAATAGTTGGTACTTTTTATAGATCACCAGCCCCTGATGCTGATCCTTATGTTCAAGTTGGCGATACTGTTAACACCGGAAGTGTACTTTGCATTGTTGAAGCAATGAAATTAATGAATGAAATTGAATGCGATTTAAATGGAAAAATTATACAGATTTTAGTTGAAGACGGTACTCCGGTTGAATATAACCAGCCTTTATTCAAAATTGAAAAGAGTTAATTAAATTAGGAGTTCTTTTTGTTCAAAAAAATACTGATTGCAAATAGAGGAGAAATTGCACTTAGAATAATTAGAACTTGCAAAGAGTTGGGAATTCCAACGGTTGCGGTTTATTCAGAAGTTGATAAAGATTCCCTCCATGTTGTTTTTGCCGATGAAGCAGTTTGTATTGGTCCCGCATCTTCAAAAGAAAGCTACTTAAAAATTCCTAGTATAATTTCTGCTGCGCAAGTTACCGGTGCGGATGCAATTCATCCCGGATATGGTTTTCTTGCTGAGAATTCAGAATTTTCTGAAATTTGTGCCGAATCAAATATAAAATTTATTGGTCCTTCTCCGGATATGATTGACAAAATGGGTGATAAAGCTTTTGCAAAATCCACAATGAAGAAGTGCGGCGTTCCTGTTGTACCAGGGAGTGATGGAGCAGTTGCAGATGTAGCTGAAGCCATAAAAATTGCTGTGGGAATAGGCTATCCTTTAATGTTAAAAGCTTCTGCAGGCGGCGGCGGTAAAGGTATGCGCATCGTTTGGAAAGAAGAAGAAATGCAAAAAGCTTTTCAAACCGCTAGTAATGAAGCGCAGGCTGCCTTTAATAATGGCGAACTTTATTTAGAAAAATTTATAGAAAATCCTCATCATGTAGAAATACAAATTATGGGCGATCAGTTTGGGAATGTTTATTCTTACGGCGAGAGAGATTGTACAATTCAAAGACGACATCAAAAATTAATTGAAGAAACCCCGAGTCCAATTATTACCGAAGAAACTAGAAAAAAAATGGCAGATGCCGCAATAT
>JBGSKB010000607.1:0-1675 GCA_041741395.1 Melioribacteraceae bacterium | reverse complement strand
CTAAAGGTTCTAATGCACCTTCATTAATTGTTTTATCAAAATCGGGAATCAATAATTTTATATCCAAATCTTTTTTTTCTCCCAAGCCATCACACTCCGGGCAAGATCCGTATGGAGAATTAAAAGAAAATGAATTTGGTGCTAATTCTTGATAGTTAATACCGCATTCTGCACAAGCGTAGTTTCTGCTATAAATATGGTCTTCATTTTCGGCGCTAACTATAATGCTGCCGTTTCCAAAATTTAACGCAACTTCGACCGATTCAGATAATCTAAATCTTGATTTATCATTAACTTGAATTCTATCAATTACAATTTCGATATTATGAATTTTGTAACGGTCAACTTTAAATTCTTTTGAAAGTTCAATAATTTCTTCATCTACTCTAACTTTAAGAAATCCATCTTTTTGAATGTCTTCAAAAAGTTCACGGTAATGACCTTTTCTTCCTCTTACAACCGGAGCAAGAATTACAATTTTCTTTCCATCAAAATTTTCTAAAATTCTATCTATAATTTGATCGGAAGATTGTTTCTTCACAACGGTTCCGCAATTGTAGCAATGAGCTGTGCCAACTCTTGCATAAAGTAATCTAAGAAAATCATAAATTTCCGTAATAGTTCCGACCGTTGATCTCGGATTTCCGCCGGATGATTTTTGTTCAATAGAAATTGCCGGACTTAATCCTTCAATTAAATCAACATCGGGTTTTTCAAGTTGACCGAGAAATTGTCGCGCATAAACTGAAAGTGATTCAATATATCTTCTTTGACCTTCAGCATAAATTGTATCAAATGCTAAAGATGATTTTCCGGATCCGGATAAACCAGTAATTACAGTAAATGAATTCCGTGGAATTTCTAAATTTATATTTTTAAGATTGTGCTCTCTTGCGCCTCTAATAATTATTTTATCTTGTATCATTAAATAAATTTGGAATTGTTCAAACAATTATATTAGTTAAAGGTTAGCTGAAAATCAATTTTTATTAATTAAGAATTTTATTATAGCGATTATACCATTCGCATGTAAACGGGAATCAAATGAATTTCCTCTGGATTCCCACTTTCGTGGGAATGACAAGTAAATATATTTTTTAAAGAATTTATATTTAAGATTTTTGCAAATGAATAATTCAGATAAAATTAAAACAATAAAAAAAAATAATACAAGTAAGTTTAAAGAAAAGGGTTCTGCTTTTTTAGGATTTGCTTACAATGCTTCAACACAAGAAAGTGCAAACTCTAATTTAAAAAATCTTAAAAAAGAATTTTATGATGCAACTCATCATTGCTATGCTTATAAATTAAGTTCAGGTGAAGAAAAATATTCAGATGATGGAGAACCAAATGGAACAGCCGGTTTAAGAATTATGAACTCAATCAATCATTTTAATTTGACAAATATTTTAGTTGTTGTTATAAGATATTTTGGAGGGACAAAACTTGGCGTTGGTCCATTGGGAAAAGCATATTTTAAAAGTGCGTTTGAAGTTTTAGAGTCTTCAGATTTTATTGAATTAACAAAATTTCAGCAAATTGGAATTTCATATAGTCATGATGATACGAGTAAAATTCATCATCTGATTAAAAAATTTGGATGTAAAAAGATTAGTGAAAAATTTGATAAATCACCTAAAATAACTTGTTATCTTGAACCATCAAAAATTAGTAT
>JBGSKB010000606.1:0-1794 GCA_041741395.1 Melioribacteraceae bacterium | reverse complement strand
CATTGGTTCTGTAATTGTAATTGGTTTTCCGGCTTTTATCTGGTTTACAAAGAGGGGAATAACCGAACCGCGTGAAGCCATTACATTACCGTACCTTGTACCGCACATAATGGTACTTGAGCCATTTCCGTTTATATCCCTGGACTTTGCAACCATTACTTTTTCTGAGAGTGCTTTTGACATACCCATTGCATTGATTGGATAAACAGCTTTATCTGTACTTAACACAATTACTTTTTTAACATTATGCTCTATTGCTGAATCCAGCACATTCTGACATCCAATTACATTTGTATTGACTGCTTCAATAGGGAAGAATTCGCAAGAGGGTACTTGTTTAAGAGCTGATGCGTGAAAAATATAATCAACTCCCCGCAATGCATTATCCACTGATCTTTTGTCGCGTACATTGCCTATATAATACTTTATCTTTGTATTACCGTAAAACTGCCGCATATCATCCTGCTTTTTCTCATCCCTACTGAATATTCGAATCTCTTTTATATCTGAATTTAAAAATCTCCTAAGCACAGCATTGCCGAATGAACCTGTACCGCCAGAAATTAGCAGAATACTATTTGAAAACATATCTATCTCCTAAAAAAATAACCTAAATATTAAAATATAATTTCATTAATATTTATTTTAAATAATAATCATATACTAAATAATATTTAAAATTTTAGTTAAATAGCTGTATAAGTAATGGCAAATTGAATATAACCAGTTTACTTATTAAACAAATACTCAACAATCCATATCCTGGATTCGCTTTAATTCAATCCAAAACAAGTACTGAAAAATCGGAGAATAGTAAAGAGTGAACAAATCATTTATCAAAGCATCAACCAAATTTAACCACACCACAACTGCTAAACTGTTAACAGTAAACTTGCAGTGCAGCTATATTTTTTTTAAATATTTTACAATATTTTGTCTTAATTGTAGAGATTGATAATATTTTTTTAATAAATTATTAGTATTTATATTTAAACCTATTTCTCCTAAACTTAATTCATTATCATAATTCAATTTGCCATTGTAATATGGTGGAAATATTGGAAATGATAAATTATTGCTCATATTAGACATTATAATTTCAACCATATCTTTTGCAGATAGTACTATTTTCTTATCAAAATTTAAGTATATGCCCCCCTCATGGTTTATTTTTTCTAAATCTAGTTTATTCTGAAATAATACAATGGTATTATTTTTTATTATACTTACAAATATTGGTTGTAATGTTGTTGAATTGATTGATACAATTAAATTTAAATTATAAATTTCTCGAATATGAGTTTTGAAAGATATTTTTAATGATTCTTTAGGTGTAATTTGAGTAGATTCTTTACCAAAAATAAATTTTTGATCAAAGGTATTCATTAACATGTTGGAGTATTGACTTTGGTTAAGGAAAGTCATGTTAGAATTACTTTTTAATGTAATAACAACTGATTTTAAAGTGGTAGAATCTACAGAGATAGTTGAAATATCATTATTGTCTATATTATTTATGATATAACTTGACTTTATCATCTCGCCATTAAGAATATTCCCCATGTATAGCCCAAATGCATAGCCAATCAAAATAGAAAAAAAAGTTATAATTAATATTGCATTAACAACATACTTAGACACTGAACTTTTTAATGTAAAGATTATAAGCAGGAGAAAAAGAAATCCATAAATACCAAAGGTAGAATATTGTGATGAATAAACCTCCCTCAAACCATAAGCTGACCTACCAAAAGAAATTTGCAAGAAGACTAATAAAAAATATAATAATGAAAA
>JBGSKB010000605.1:0-6405 GCA_041741395.1 Melioribacteraceae bacterium | reverse complement strand
GGAGGTTTTATTTATTTAGGATATTTATTAATGGCATTCAAAAAATGGAATAAAATTAGTGAAAATATTTTATTCCAAAATAAACATTGGACTTATAAATTAGATCAATTTGAAATTGAAGGAGTTACAAGGAGTGAATATCATTATGTTCACTCCCCCGGCTCCACAATGATAATTCCGCAATTAGATAAAAATACAATTCTTCTTGTAAATCAATTTAGATATTTAAATCAAAAAGAAAGTTTAGAATTTCCTTGCGGTTCAATTGAAAATGGTTTATCTAAAAAAGAAAACGCTCTTAAAGAATTAAGAGAAGAAACTGGAATGACCGGAAATTTGAAATTCGTCGGAGAATTTTCTCCATACACCGGTGTATCAAATGAAATGTGTTCTGTCTTTATTGCAACAGATTTAACTAAATCTCCACTTCCTTCTGATTTAACTGAAGAATTTGAACTTCTGGAAATTTCTATTGAAAATTTTGAAAGTAAAATTTCTAAAAATATTATTTGGGATGGATTAACATTATCAGCATGGCAATTGGCAAAAAAATATTTTATTTAATAATTCTCAACTTTACTATTCTACACATTTCTTGTGCGGAAAATTTTGAGAAAAAAAATCAAGTTTTAACCGGTGCTGATATTTTATTATCAGAAAAATTCGAACTCATCAAAAATAAAAATATAGGTATAATCACAAATCATACAGCAGTTTTAAAAAGTGGAATTCATTTAGTTGATACTTTATCAAAAAGAAATGATGTAAAAATTATAAGTCTTTTTGGACCAGAACACGGAATTCGTGGTGATGCACCGGATGGAAATATTATAAATGACAGCATTGATGTAAAAACCGGAATTCCAATTCATTCACTTTACGGAAAAATTCAGAAACCTTCCAAGGAAATGTTGGGAAATATTGATATCTTAATTTTTGATATTCAAGATGTAGGCTCAAGATTTTATACTTTTATTTCAACAATGTTTTATTCAATTCAAGCGGCTGCAGAAAATGAAATTCAAATTTTAATTTTGGATAGACCAAATCCAATAAATGGTATAAGTGTAAATGGACCAATGCTGGATTTGAATTTCAAATCATTTGTTGGAATTGCAGAATTACCAATTCAACATGGAATGACAGTTGGAGAATTAGCAAATTATTTTAATCAACCAAAAATTTTAGGAACAGAAAAATCTGCAAATCTAACTGTAGTAAAAATGAAGAATTGGAAGAGAGAATATTTTTTTGATGATTGTAATTTGCAGTGGATAAATCCAAGTCCAAATATGCCAAATTTGGAAACTGCAATAATCTATCCCGGATTATGTTTAATTGAAGGAATAAATATTTCTGAAGGACGCGGAACTTATTCACCGTTTCGGCTTATTGGTAGTCCTTACATAAATTCTTTAAATGTAATTAGTGAATTAAAAAAATATAATTTTTCAGGTGTTACTTTAACCGATACTTCATTCATTCCGGTTGAAATAAAAAATATGGCATCCAATCCAAAATATTTGAATGAAAAATGTAACGGAATTTTTATAAATATTACAGATAGAAATAATTTTAATGCAATAGAATTTTCTATAAAACTGATCTATACATTTAATAAATTGTATTCGGAAAAATTTTCTTTTAGAGAAAGTTCTATTGATAGACTTTGGGGTTCTGATAATTTTAGAAAAGATATACTTTCTGGAAAAACACCGGATGAAATTATCAATTCTTATCAATCAAAATTAAATGAGCTTAAAAAAATTAGAAAACAATTTTTATTGTATTAGAAATTAGGAAACAAAATGAAATTTAGAATAATTATTTTTTTATTAGTAATAGCAATAGCAGCTTGCAGCAATAAGAAAGATGAAAAAAGTGATTTAGAGAAAAAAGATTCAGTCGAAAATTCAGGACAAATTGCAAAAGAAGAAATTATCGGACCAAAAATTCAGCTTCATTACAAATTTAAAAAAGGTGACAAATTTAGTTATATGCTAAATACGTCTTCAGTAAATTCAGAATCAATTGCGGCAGATACAACTTTAACAAACTTAATAAAACAAAATGTTTCCTACGTTTTTAATTTTGTTGTAAACAATATTTCTGAAATTGAAGGAACAGAACTTATTACAACAATTTCTTCAATTGTTGCTGAATCAAATTTTAATAAACAAGTAATAAAATATGATTCGAAATATATTTACAGCACTAGAGAAAAAGTTCAATTTGTTGATTATGAAGCAGTTAAAAAAGTTCCTTTCAGAATTTATATAAATAATATTGGACAAATTACGAAGGTTGATAAAATCGAAAAAATAATTAATAACATTTTATCAATTCAGCAAGTTCCCGATACTTTATCAAAAGCAACAAAAGAGAAAATGATATATAATATTGCAAACGGAACTTTAATGCCGCTGACTCAACAAGTTTTTAAAGTTATTTCTGAAGATGAAGTTGGAGTAAACTCAACTTGGGAATTAAAATTCAATACTCCATTAGCTGTTTTTGATGTTGAAAATACGGCAGTTTTTAAAATAAAAGAATTAAATTTTGATGAAGATACAATTGCAAATATTTCTTCCTCTTTATTAATGAGTGTAAAAGGAAATAATATAGTAACAGAAAATAATGTAAAATATACTTTTGATAGTCCCAAATTAGATGGAAGTGGAAGAGTAAAATTCAATAACACACGAGGTTTAGTTGAATTTTCAGAATCAAAAACAAATTTGCAAATGTCAATGTTAATGGAAGGAATGGACAATCAAAATCAATTAAAACAAAATAGAAAATCTGATAATTCCACAAACATTAATACAGTTAAATTGCTATAAAAATTTGTGTATTTATTTTTACATTTTTTAGAATAAAAATGATAAACAATTTTACAACTGGTTTAATGTGATTTGGGAATATTAATTTTTGATTTATTGTTAATGTGGAAATTTCTTTTAATGGATTTTGTCAAACATATTTATTTCTTAACATTTTTTTTACTTCTAATTATTACATCACCGCAAAAATTAAATGCGCAAAATGTTGGAACAATAAGAGGACAAATTACCGATATAAATTCCGGTGAATCTCTCCTTTATGCAAATGTTTTGATAAAAGAATTACAGCTTGGAACTTCGACTGATGCAAACGGATATTTTATTTTTACATCAATTCCACCAAATAAAAATTATACAATTTCGGCAAGTTATGTTGGTTATGAAAGTAAAGAAATTCAATTAGTTGTTCAAGCAAATAGAGTTACAAAAGTTGACATTACTCTAAAACCCATAAGTTTTGAATTGCAAACTGTTGAAAAAGTTGGTCAAAAAAAAATTGAGACCAATAATACAGATGTTGGTCTTCAAGTAATTACAATGAAAGAATTGGAAGCTTTACCACAAGGAGTAGAAACTGATTTATTCAGATCTTTGCAATATGTTCCGGGTGTAAAAACTACTGGGGATATTTCATCAAGATATTATGTAAGAGGCGGCTCAGCTGATCAAAATTTGGTATTGCTAAATGGTTCACCAGTTTATAATCCTTTTCACGCATTAGGAATTTTTAGCATTTTCGATCCGGAAATTGTAAATAGTATGGAATTATACAAAGGAGGTTTTCCGGCAGAATTTGGTGGAAAGGTTTCTTCTGTTTTGAATATTATAACTAAAGATGGAAATAAAAATAAATTTAATGCAAATGGATCAATAAGTTTTTTAACCGGCAAAGTTTTATTAGAAGGACCTATTCCTTCCGGATCATATATAATTTCTGCAAGAAAAACTTATTCAAATAGTATTTTTAAGAAATTCCTAAACAACCAAGATGTCCCTTTGGATTTTTACGATTTCTCTTTTAAAGTAAATTATTCAGATCAAGAAACTAGTGAAGGGACAAAAATAATTCTCCATGGATTTTCAAGTCAAGATAAAATCAATAGAGACAGTGAACTTTCTGAAGATTATAATTGGAAGAATAATTTGTTTGGAATCAAGTGGCTTCAAGTTGCAACTAATAGCCCGGTTTTTTGGGATATGGGAATTACTCTAAGTACTTATCAAGGTGAAATAATTCCAAAACTTAGCAATGTAAAGCCGCAGCTAAATGATGTGAGAGATGTATCATTCAAAGCAAATTTTAACTATGTATTTGATAGCAGAGATGAAGCTTTATTAGGATTTGACATAAAAGATATTCAGACAAAATTAAAATTGGAAAATAATAGAGGTGCTGTTTCAGATATTGCTTCAAAAGGAAGTCAAATTGCTGCTTATGCAAAATATAAATTTTTAAGATTTGATAACTTGGGAATTGATATTGGGGCAAGATTAAACATTGCACAATTATCAAATAATGGTGGTAATTCTATTGACCCAAGAATAAATATCACTTACAGTTTTATACCGCAAGTTTCAATAAAATTGGCATGGGGAAAATATCAGCAAGATTTAATTACATTAACAAAAGAAGATCAAATATTAACTTTATTTGAACCATGGTTAATTACACCTGATTATCTTCAGCCAACAAGTTCAACTCATTATATTGGCGGAATAACTTTACGATTGATTGAAAATTTTTCTTTTAATTTGGAAGGTTATTATAAATTAACAGAAAATCTCCCAACCGTAAATGAGAATAAAATTTATGATTCTGACCGTGATTTTATTTCTGGAGAAGGTGAAGCTTATGGCTGGGAAACTTCATTAGGATACAATGATGAAGTAATTAATATTATTGGATCATATTCAAATTCATGGTCATACAAAACAGTTGATGGCTGGATTTATTATCCTAAATATGATATAAGACATAGTTTCAATTCCGGATTTGCATTAAATATTGGAGCTGGTTGGTTATTCTCTGTAATGTGGATTTACAATTCGGGTTTACCTTTTACACAATTAACCGGATATTATGATAAATATTATGTAAATGATATTTACTTTAATGAAGATTATTTTGATTCCACTCTTCCCTTCACACTTTTAGGTGATAAAAATTTGGCAAGATTACCGGATTATTATAGACTCGATTTAACTTTATCAAAAAAATTAAGTATTTCAAAAATTAATATGACGTTCATTGTTAGTATTCTAAATGTTTACGATAGAAAAAATATTTTATACTTTAATCGGGAAACCGGTGAAAGAGTAAATATGCTTCCATTTTTGCCAACCGCAACTCTTAAGGTAGAATTGTGAAAAATTTATTAAAATATTTTTTCGCATTTGTAATATTAGTTTTACATTTAAGCTGTGAAGATGATCTCAATCCCTTTGTAAAAGGCGAAGATGTATTCATTTTAAATTGCGTTTTAAAAAATGATAGAGCATTTCAAACTGCATTTTTATCGAAAAATTATTTCGTCGAAAATTTTAATCCAAATTCAGATACAAATAATCATTCAATTGATAATGCATATATCAGAATTTTCTTTGATGATTCCGTAAAAATTTTTTCCGATACTTTAACGCAAAAAAATAGTAACTCAGAACAATCTTTAACATCTTATTTCAACAATAATTTTTTAACAAAACCGGATACAGAATACGAGCTTGAAGCGGTTTTAAATGATGGAAGAAAATTAAGAGCTTTTACAAAAACACCAAAATCAGTTTCGTTTCTTTATACTAGTGATAATTTAATTCCACCTGCAAATAAAAATAGTGTATCTGTCTATTGGACTTCCCCCGATGAACAATTATATAATGCAGCAAGGTTTAAATTCATTTACTTTAAAAATGAAAATGGCGTGCAAGTTAGATATGAAAAAGAAGTTCCGAGAACATATGTTTTAGAAAATTCAATTTATATTCCATATTTTCCTGAACCATCCTATGCAAAACAAATTACTGTAGAAATGAATGCTTTTGATAGAGCATTACATGAAATCTCAGAAGGTGATTCCATAAAGAGCAATTATACAATACTTGCATTTATTCTGGAAATATTGGTCTATGATAAAAATCTTACTGCCTATTATGCTTCCAAAACCGAACTTGGCGAAAGTTTCTCAATTACTGTTAACGAAAGTGATTATACCAATATTATTGGTGGTAAAGGAATTTTTGGTTCATTTGTAAAACAAAGATATGCAATTAAATTTACTTTGGATTACATTCATTCCTTTGGTTACATTCCTGGGTTAACGGAGAATTTGAATGAATAGATTACTTTTAAATTTCATAATGTTTTTATTTTTAGTACTAATTTTCTTTTCATGTGATAAGGAAGTCTCTGTTAGCGGACCACAAAATTATGAAATCGGTAAGTCAAAATTTTTCATAGAAACTGAACCAAAAGGAGCTGAAATTTATATTGATGATAAAAACTTTGGGTTATTTACACCTGACACTGTAAAATGGCTTACTCAAGGTGAACATAAATTTACTTTAA
>JBGSKB010000604.1:0-1841 GCA_041741395.1 Melioribacteraceae bacterium | reverse complement strand
GGCTCAGAAAAAATTTGGAACTTTTGGAGGTGTATTTACTCCTTCCATACTAACGATTCTTGGTGTTATTATGTATATGAGATTGCCATGGATTGTTGGACAAGCCGGTCTATTTCTTACAATTGGAATTATTTTAATTGCTCATATTTTATCTGTAACCACTGGATTAAGCGTCTCATCAATTGCAACTGATAAAAAAGTTAAAGCTGGCGGAACTTATTATATTATCTCGCGAAGTCTAGGACTTCCAATTGGCGGAACTTTAGGTATTGCTTTATTTTTTGGGTTGTCCTTAAGCGTTAGTCTATACATAATCGGATTTTCAGAAAGTTTTCTGGGATTTTGGAATTTACCAATTGATAAAAACACAATTAGGCTTACCGGAACGATTGCTCTTTTAGTAGTTGGAACACTTACTTTTATTAGTACATCCTTAGCAATTAAAACTCAGTATTTTATAATGGCTGCCATCTTTTTGTCGTTGATTACAATTCTTTTCGGAAAATATGATTTTGTACCATCCTTACCTTTGTTAAATCCAATTCAAGATTCAGCTCCGCTTATTGTTCTATTTGCAATATTTTTTCCTGCAGTTACCGGATTTGAATCTGGTGTTTCAATGTCAGGCGATTTAAAAGATCCTAAAAAATCAATTCCAGTAGGAACAATTAGTGCAATAATTATTGGGCTGGTAGTTTATATTGGTTTAGCAACATTCTTTGCTTATAATGTTACTTCAGATCAGCTAATAAATAATCCAAATATTCTTTTAGAAATTTCTTTTTTCCCACCTCTTCTTGTAGCCGGAATTTGGGGTGCAACACTTTCTTCTGCAATAGGAAGTATTTTAGGTGCACCAAGAATTTTGCAGGCTACTTCATTTGATAAAATTACTCCAAAAATATTTAGTAAAGGTTTTGGTCCAACCAACGAACCAAGGAATGCTTTGCTACTTACATTTTTTATTGCCGAAGTGGGAATATTAATTGGTGAATTAAATTTAATTGCTCGTATTGTATCAATGTTTTTCATTACTACTTATGGTTTTTTAAATATAAGCAGCACAATTGAAAAACTTACTAGTTCTGATTTTAGACCATCATTTAAAATTCCGGCATGGGTAAGTATTTTAGGATCATTAGTAAGTATTTTTCTAATGCTGGAATTGGACTTTGTTGCTTTAATTGGTGCAATTATTATTATGGGAGCCATTTTTCTTTTTCTTAAAAAGAAAGAATTGACTTTAGAATCTGGTGATACGTGGGAAGGAGTTTGGTCATCAGTTTTACGTTCTGGTCTTAACCGATTGAATATAACGGAAACTAAACAGAGAAATTGGCGACCAAATATTATCCTATTTAGCGGCGGGACAGATGTAAGACCTCATCTTATTGAATTTGGCCGTTGGCTTGTTAAGAAAAGAGGAATTCTTTCAAACTTCAATCTGATTGAAAATAAATCTGAACAACATTTAATTAAATTACCTAAAAATTTAAAAGAGAAAAATGATCAATTTGAAGGAATTTTTTCAAGACAAATTGAAGTAAATGATATTTATGATGGAATGGAAACAATTACTAAATTATATGGATTTGCCGGAATTGAACCAAATTCAGTAATGTTGGGTTGGGCGAGAGAATCTGAAAATCCTCATGCTTTCACTAAATTATTAAGAACTTATCAAAAATTAAATTATAATATTTTTATTCTAGATTATGACAGAGAAAAGAAATTTGGTGATTGTAAAACAATAGATTTATGGTGGCGCGGGAGTAATAATAATGCAACTCTTGCACTAACTATAATTAAATTTTTGCAAATGGAAGATGATTGGGAAAATT
>JBGSKB010000603.1:0-5827 GCA_041741395.1 Melioribacteraceae bacterium | reverse complement strand
GACCCGGCAAAAGTTGAGGCCGCTATTACTCCAAAAACAAAAGCAATTGTTGCAGTTCATTTATATGGTCAAGCTGCTGATATGGATCCATTAAAAGAAATTGCAAAAAAACATAATATTTATTTATTGGAAGATGCTGCTCAATCACATTTTGCTGAATATAAAGGAAAAAGAATAGGCGCACTTTCTGATATAGCATCTTACAGTTTTTATCCCGGTAAGAATCTCGGAGCATATGGCGAAGGTGGTGCAATTACCACAAATAATGATGAACTTGCAACAAAATCTAAAATGATAAGAGATCATGGTGGAAAAGAAAAATATAATCATGAAATTTTAGGTCATAATTATAGAATGGAAGGAATTCAAGGAGCTGTTTTAGGTGTTAAATTAAATTATCTTGATAAATGGACTGATGGAAGAAGAAAAGTTGCCGAAAAATATAGAGAATTACTTTCTGATATTGGTGGAATAAAACTTCCAACAGAAATGGATTATGCAAAACATGTTTATCATCTTTATGTAATTCAAGTTAAAGCAAAAGCTGGTGAATCAAGATCAGAAAATAGAAATAGACTTCAAAAATATCTGGGTGAAAATGATATTGCGAGCGGTTTACATTATCCCCTTCCGTTGCATCAGCAAAAATGCTTTGAAGATCTGGGATATAAATATGGAGATTTTCCGGTTACAGAACAATTGGCAGAACAAGGATTATCTTTACCAATGTATCCGGAATTGACAAATGAGCAATTAAATTATGTGTCAGAAAAAATTCATGAGTTTTTTAAATAATATTCTTTTTGAAAAGAGGTTACAATGAAAGTGGGAATAATCGGTTTAGGATATTGGGGTCCAAATCTAATTAGAAATTTTATGTCGCATCCCGATATTGCAAAAGTATATGGCTGTGATTTAAGTGATGACAGATTAAATTTTATTAAATCAAGATTTCCAGCTGCAGAAGTACTTAAAGATTATAACGAATTGTTAAGAAAAGATATCAACATTGTTGCAATTGCTACTCCGGTTGATACACATTTTAAATTTGCTAAAATGGCACTTGATGCCGGTAAACATATTTGGGTTGAAAAACCATTTACTGCAACATCGGAAGAAGCAACAAAATTAATTGAATTAGCTGAAAAAAATAATTTAAAAATATTTGTCGATCATACATTTATTTATACCGGGGCAGTTCAAAAAATGCGGCAATTAGTTGATTCCGGAGAAATGGGTGCAATTAGATATTTTGATTCAGTCAGAATAAACTTGGGCTTATTCCAGCATGATGTTAATGTTATTTGGGATTTAGCACCGCATGATTTATCAATAATGAATTATCTACTTCCAAATAATAAAGTTGTTGCAGTTTCCGCACATGGAATTGCAAATTATTATGATCATGAAAATGTAGCTCATCTTTCGGTTTATTTTGAAGATAATTGCTTTGCACATTTTCATGTAAATTGGACCTCACCAGTTAAAATTAGAAAAATGCTTGTTGGCGGTGATAAAAAAATGTTAGTTTTTGATGATATGGAAAATTTTGAAAAAATTAAAGTATATGATACCGGTATTGAAATGTCATCAAAAGAAAAAATTCACGAAGCTCTAGTTCAATATAGAATGGGAGATATGTATTCTCCAAAAGTAAAAGCAACAGAAGCTTTAACATTAGGCGCGGCTGAATTTATTTCTGCTATTAAAGAAAATAGAGCACCTTTAACAAGTGGTGTAGATGGTTTAAACGTTGTAAAAATTTTAGAAGCAAGTGAAAAATCAATTAAAAATAAAGGTAAACTAATTGAAATTGATCAGTTAGAATTTGTTAAATAATTTGGATTTTTTATGGAAAAGAAAAATATCAATAATGTAAAACTTGGTAAAGATGTTAAAATTTTTGATTTTGTAAATTTATATGGTTGTTCAATTGATGATGGTAGCAAAGTTGGTACATTTGTAGAAATTCAAAAAGGTGCTTCAATCGGTAAAAACTGTAAAATTTCTTCCCATACCTTTATTTGTGAAGGAGTTCACATTGGTGATGGAGTTTTTGTCGGGCATAATGTTACTTTCATAAATGATAAATATCCGCGCGCAGTCAATCAAGATGGCAGTTTGCAGACAGAAGCTGACTGGAAATTAATAGAAACTTTCGTTAAAGACAGAGTTTCCATAGGTTCATCTTCAACAATAATGGGCGGTGTTACAATTGGTGAAAATTCTATAATTGGTGCTGGAGCAGTTGTTACAAAAGATGTTCCCGCAAATGTTGTTGTTGCCGGGGTTCCCGCTAAAATTATCAAAAAACTTTAATTCATTTCATTTAAAGCCGCTCTTACCTTAGCGGCTTTTTTCTTAAATATCCCATCTTTTAGATAAAAAATATCACTTACAAATACTATATTTAAAAGTTTATATAAAATATATTCTTAGATAGTATTATAATTTATAATAATTTTATTCTGTGAACAAAAAATTAGAAAAAATATTTGTTGTTGGAATTGATTTTTTGACCATAAATTTTACTTGGTTAATATATTATTTTGTTAGAGTTCAATCTGGATTGTTTAACATTTTTACTTCCCCAGAATTTTTCCTTAGCATGATAATAATTTATTTCTATTGGCTTATGATTTTTACTTTTGTCGGAATGTACAGAACATGGTTTGCAAGTTCAAGATTTGATGAATTAACCTCATTGTTTAAAGCTTCGTTTGCTGGAATTTTTATTTTATTTACTCTTATTCTATCAGATGATTTACTTCATAATGAACAATCTGGCAATAGATTTTTAATATTTTTTTATTGGGGAATGTTTCTTTTATTTGTTGGATTTGGAAGATTATTTGTCCGCAGTCTGCAAAGAAAATTGCTAATAAATGGTTTTGGCAGAAGGAATGCAATTATTGTTGGTTTTAATTCTAAAGCAAAAGAAATTCATAGAAAAATACAGAAATATAAAGGATTAGGTCTTGATGTTGCCGGATATGTTGCTGTTCACGATAAGAATATTGGAAAAAAATTTGATGGCGTTGAAGTCATTGATAGTGTACACAATATTGAGAAAGTTATTCATCAACTGAATGCGCAAGAAATAATTCTATCTCTTGATAAACATGAAGATGATATTTTAATTGAAGTAATCAGCAAATGTGAAGATGAAAAAGTTAACTTAAAAATCGTTCCGGATTTGTATGAAATAATTAGTGGTCAAGCAAAAACAATGCAAATTTACGGATTTCCCTTAATTGATATTATGCCTCAATTAATGCCGGAATGGGAAAAAAAGGTAAAAAGATTTTTAGATATAGTTTTTTCATTTTTAGTATTAATTGTTTCTTTACCCGCAATAATTATTATTACAATTTGGATAAAACTTGATAGTAAAGGACCAATAATTTTTAAGCAGGAAAGAACCGGAATGAACGGAAAAATCTTCAAAGTTTATAAATTTCGTTCAATGGTAAATGATGCAGAAAAAAAATCCGGTCCGGTATGGTCATCAAAAGATGATCCTAGAATTACCAAAGTTGGTAAATTAATTAGAAAAGTCAGAATTGATGAAATTCCGCAAATGTTTAATGTATTAAAAGGTGAAATGAGCTTGGTTGGTCCACGTCCGGAAAGACCTTTCTTTGTTGAAAAATTAGCAAAGGAAATCCCTTTATATAAAAGAAGATTAAAAGTAAGACCCGGAGTAACCGGTTGGGCGCAAGTAAAACATAAATATGATGAAAGTATCGAAGACGTAAATACAAAGTTAAGATTTGATTTATTTTATATTGAAAATATGTCGCTTAGAATGGATTTTAAAATATTATTTAGAACAATTTTTGTCGTACTATTTGGTAAAGGACATTTCGAGTGAAATCAATTGTAATTATTCCAACTTTTGATGAGTTAAATAATATCAAAAAACTTATTCCGGAGTTGCTAAATCTGTACGAAGATTTAGATATTTTAATTGTTGATGATAATTCTCCAGACGGAACCGGGAAATATGTTGAAGATTTAGGAAAACAAAATCCTCGAGTTAAATTAATTTCTAGGACTGGAAAACAAGGCTTAGGAACAGCATATGTTGCCGGTTATAAATTTATGCTGCAAAATGGTTATGATGTTGCATTCCAAATGGATGCAGATTATTCTCACGATCCGAAAGAAATTGGAAATTTCAAAAAATATATTGATGAATATGATTTAATAATTGGAAGCAGATATATCCAAGGTGTAAATGTAATTAACTGGCCAATGAAAAGACTTCTGCTAAGTTACTTTGCAAATTATTACACAAAAATTATTACCGGACTTCCGCTTAAAGATAGTACCGGCGGATTTAAATGTTTCAAAAGAAAAGTTCTTGATTCAATTAATTTAGATGAAATGAAATCCAACGGTTACGCTTTTCAAATTGAGATGAATTATAAAGCTTGGATAAAAGGATTTAAGTTAAAAGAAGTTTCAATAATTTTTATGGATAGAGTTGCCGGAACTTCTAAAATGTCAAAAAAAATTGTGAAGGAAGCCATATTCAGAGTTTGGAAATTAAGGTTTAGAAACATGCTTGGAATTTTAAAATAACTTATGATTGATTTATCAATTATAATTGTAAACTATAACGTAAAAGAATTTTTACTGAATCTGCTTGATTCTATTAGGCATGCTTCAAAAAATATCTCAACAGAAATTATTGTTGTTGATAACAATTCTGATGATGGAAGCATTTCTGCAATAAACGAAAAATTTCCTTCGGTAATTACAATTCAAAATAATTCTAATGTTGGTTTTGGATCAGCCAATAATCAAGCATTAGAAATTTCTAAAGGCAAAAATATTTTATTAATAAATCCGGATACTTTGGTTAGAGAAAATACTTTTGAAGAAATGATAAAATTTCTTGAACAAAATCCCAAAGTTGGAATTGCAGGATGTAAAGTTTTAAATCCAGATGGAACTTTACAATTAGCTTGCAGAAGAAGTTTTCCAAAACCTTGGGTTTCTTTTACAAAAGTTGTTGGATTGAGTAAAATCTTTCCACAAAGTAAATTCTTCGCAAAATATAATTTAACCTATTTGGATGAAAATAAATCCAATGAAGTAGATGCCATTTCCGGTTCATTCATGATTCTTACTAGAGAAGCATATAATAAAGTTGGAGGCTTTGACACAGATTTTTTCATGTATGGTGAAGATTTAGATTTATGTTATAGAATTCAAAAAGCTGGTTTGAAAGTGTTTTATGTAAGCAGCACAGAAATAATTCACTATAAAGGTGAAAGTACAAAACGAAGTAAAATTGACGAAACAAAAATATTTTACAATGCAATGCATCTTTTTGTAAGAAAGCATTTTTCATCATCATTTATTGTGGAAATAATTTTACAAGTTGCAATTTTTCTCAGAAAATTTTTTGCGTTTGCAAATAAAAATAAACTAATACTTATTTCTGTTTTAATTGATTTTATGTTGTACATTTTTCTTACTTACTTTTCTGAAACTTTACATTCAAATAAAAAATGGCCGGGTTTCCCTGAAGTTTATAAACCTTGGGTTTATATAATTCCGGCTTTCATTCAAATTATAATTTCAAGTTTTAGTGGTGCTTACAAGAGAAATTCACTTTCGGTTTTAAGGACATTTATTTCACTTTTAGTTGGATTGATTACAATTACTTCACTGACATTTTTCTTCAAGCAATTTGCTTTTAGTAGAGTTGTTGTGTTGCTAACTTATCTTTTTGCAATTCTCACTTTTTCCTTTTGGCGAATAATTTATAAATTACTTTGGCTCAACAAAACTTCAAAAAATGATTCACCATCAA
>JBGSKB010000602.1:0-4333 GCA_041741395.1 Melioribacteraceae bacterium | reverse complement strand
AGCACATATTTCATATTTGTTTGGAAATATAAAATAGGACTTTAAAAGTCATAGAATAAGGGATAGGGAAGAAAATAATATTATTACCCAAATATTAACATTGGACATTGGTTATAATTATAATATTTATTCAAATATTTTTTTAGGTATATACGTTGAATCAAATTATTTATTTAAGTATAAATATTTTTATGATTATAAGTTTAGCTCAAATATTTGGTATTATGGAATAAATGGGAATATAAAATATGTTTTATAAAATTAAAAAAGCACAACCAACTACACTGCATGTTTTCAGTACTGGTTTGGGTTTTACACAAAATAAAAGTTCAAAAGCAAGGTTTAGTTTTTTTTGTTAAAGTGTTGTACAATTTAGAAATCCGTTAGCTAACAGAGAGTTGTAAAATTTGCTATCTTTATAAACGTCATTTACCATAAGCACCATCGACAAGCGCATCTCTAGATAACCCGTAATTCCGCATTTGGGACTCTTTCCTATTTTCGATGCGAGCTACCCCCATATATTGTATAATAATAAGTAAAAATTTGTACTATTTATTTTAAGATAATCATTTTCTATATTATATTTATAAAACTAACCGATTCGTGGAATAATGAAAAATTGTAAAATAAAATTCCTAGTTATTGTTTTTATTATACTTTCCCAATTTATTATTAGTTGTAATTTACTTGAGCCTCATGATTCAAAACCACAATATGAAGATAAAAATGAGATTTATGTAATAAAAATAGATGGGACTGATCTAAAATTTATTGAGAATGGAAGGACATCAAAGTATTTATGGAAAAGAGAAAAAATTCTCTTTGTAGATAATGATAATATTTATGAAATAAATTTAAATGGTACGAATAAATCTAAAATCACTGATATTAAGGGTTTTTTGTGGGAATATTCATTATCGAAAGATTCGGAAAAGATTACATTAATTCTTGGTGATGCAAATTACTCAAATATTTACACAATGGGTTCAGACGGAAACAATTTAATTAGAATTACTAATTCCACAACTAATTATGATTTAAATCCAAACATTTCTTTTGATTTGCAAAGTGTTGTATTTCGTAGAAATTGGGACATTTGTTTGATGAATTTTGCAACATTAAATATTGATTACATTACCCATCGTACGGATTCAATCTATTACCAAGCACCGAAGTTTAACTTTGATAACACTAAAATACTTTTTTTTGAAGAAAGTACTAGTTCGGCAGAAATTCAGAAATTAAAAATTTATGATATAAATAATGGTATCACTCAACAACTAGCAATAATTAAAAAAGCAGTTTTTAATAACACTCTTCTTGAAATTACAAGTGATAATAAAATAATGATATTGGATAATTATGAATTCACAAATGATTCAATTAAAATAATAGATTTAGAAAATAACTTGATCAAAAATATAGCTGCTGCAAAAGATGCTTCTTTTTCTTATGATGAAAAAGAAATTATATATTCAAACGGACAGCAGATTCACTTAATAAATGTTGACGGATCAAACGATAGATTGCTATATGAAGAATTAGACGAACATAAATGGATTGATAGTCCAAAATTAACATTAGACAAAGAATTTATAATTTTTGAGAAATCATATTCTATATTAATTGAAGAATAATATCACATATACAGCTATGAAAACTCCTCAACTACTTTTAATTAATTTTATTTTCTGTTCAATTCTCTTTGGGCAATGGGAAAAAGTTCCATTAGAATTGGGTAATCCAAATGCTATGATTGAATATAAAGGAAAAATTTATATTGGTGGTGGTTTTAAAGGCTTTTATGTGTCCGAAGATGGAGGTAATAGTTGGTTAGTTATGAACGAAGGAATTATTGCTAATACCTTTGAAACTTTTTCATTTGTAATTTTTGATGGATTATATGCTTGTACAATTGCTGGTGTTTATAAACTTGATGAAATAAATAAAAAATGGGAAAAGGAATATCTGTTCTCTGCAAAGACCATGTACAAAAACGGTAATCTTATTTTAATTAGTAATCATCCTAAAGGACTTGTTCGATCAGTAGATAATGGAAAAACTTGGGAGAATGAAAAAATAGATGAGTTTATGAATTGTTATAGTATTATATCATTTAATAATTATTTGTTCTGTACCAGTATTTCAGGTCTTTTCAGATCAGATAGTACTGGTGTAACATGGGAAAAAATAAATTCAGAGCACTTTACCAAATTATTTATTGAAGATAGCTCGTTAAACTCCATACAAGGTTGGCGCTTAGCAAAAACTTGGGATATGGGCTATTCCTGGATCGAGGAAGAGTATTTTTATGACTATTTAACTGATTATTTAAGAATTGCCAATAAAAAGTTTGTCTGTGCTGATCAAAATATAATTTATTGTAAAACCGAAAATTTGGATAGATGGCGAGCAGCAATACAAGTTTTGAGTGATCAAATGGAACCAGAAATAACTAAAGATTTATTTACACATGACAGATATATTTATTTATGTAGCGGAAATGGACTATGGCGAAGGTTAATAAGCGACTTTGATCAACCGGAATTAAGTCTTTCAGGTTTGACTAAAGATAGCTGTAAAATTGATGACATTTACGCATTTCAATTCTATTTAAGTAATGCTGGTTTTGACACTTTAAAAATTTCAGATATTGTTTCAAGTAATCCTAACTTTTGGATTATTGAAACTAAATATAATATTCCATCGGATTATAGTTATGGGGTTTTGGTTTATTACTATCCATATAATGTTGGAGAAGATTCAACTACATTTACGGTTTTTTCAAACTCTAAAGCGACAATTGAAAATCACTTATTTAAAATTTATGTCATCCCTTCAGATTACTATCTAAGTCAAAATTTTCCAAATCCATTTAATGCATGGACAGAAATTGCATATTCAATATCAAAACCTGAATTTGTAAGTGTAAAAATGTATAATTCATTAGGACAATTTGTTAAAAATATTGTTAGTGAAATACAAACAGGAGGTAATCATATTTGCTATATTTCTTCTGAAAATTTAGCTTCAGGTGTGTACTTCTACAGACTTACTTCTGGTAATTTCTATGATGTAAAGAAAATGATATTACTTAAATAAATAAATTTAAATTTATTTAAGAGAATTTATTTACCTTCAACTGTTTGTCATTGACCATAAGTCCCATCGATAAGCGCATCTCTAGGTAACCCATTATTCTGCATTTGGGACTCTTTCCTAAAACCGATGCGAGCCACCCCCCCCTCTAAAATATATCAAGTTTAATCTAACTAAATAAAATAAATAACTAATTCATTAAGACCAGTTCTGAAGGGAATATTATCTCTTTGGGGCTGGTCTTTTTTCATTTTAAAGGAGTATTTCAATGTCACATTTAATGAAGCAGACTATTAATCTTGTAAAGTCCAATATCTCTCAAGGTGATTACAGAAGTCATTTTTTTGATCTATCTCAGTTTGAATTAAGCGAAGTAAAATTCAGCAGTATGTTCTTTGAACAGAATAAGGAGCTTGTAGAATTAAGTCTATTGCGAGGAAGTTTTTCATTTGCATATTTAAGAGAGGATAAGCTTAGAACTATTGATGTTTATGACAGCAGGAATCAGAAAATATCATTCAATCAGTTTTTAGAGAAGTTCGGAATAACAGTCAACTCAGGTAATTTATTTAAAACAGGCAAGTATTTATCAAGAGTATTTAGACCAGTAAAATATGGAAGTTTTTATAAAGGGTTAGATGTTTATGTTAACGAGGATAAGAAGTATTCCGGCGCGATTACAGACGGTATTTCTCTTGTTTCTCTTTCTTTGGCTCATTCTCTTGGATGGAAAGAAGCTAAGGTTAATATGTCCGGGCAGTTTACATTGTTCTATAAAGATGGATTAGTAAAAGGGCATTGTGTAGTAAGCGATAAAATAAAATCCGATGTTGTTATTTACGGATCAGGAAATATTAAAAAAGATATTAGTTTATCCGGTGATCTTTGTTATGTAACACTTGAGCCAGTGAAGTTAGGTAAGTCTCTAAGGTTGGATATTCAGTCTCTTCTAAATCTATGGCATCTTTTTGGAGCTGAACAATATCTTGAATGGGCATATTCAGGAATTGAGGAATATGTAAATATCTTAAAGAGCGGTAGGCTTTCAGAATGGCTTGATAACTTTGATGAAATAAGTGTTGAAGATTATAACAAGGAAAGTTGGATATTAAGAAAAGCCATATGGCATCAGGTAGATTACAGGAAATTCCCAGGCTTAGTAAGATTAGCATGGGGAATGATGAGAAATTCAATACTTAGATATGGAGAATCAGTTTCAGGAAATCCTATA
>JBGSKB010000601.1:0-1597 GCA_041741395.1 Melioribacteraceae bacterium | reverse complement strand
ATCTATGTTTTCTCAAAATTATGATGATATAATTCAGCTTAAAATTTTTCAAAATCCAATTTATAAGGATCAAGGAGTTATTTTATTAACTGCTCATATTGGAAATTGGGAGCTTGGTGCAATTGCTGCCGGAATATTTTTGAATAAATCAATCAATGTTTTAGTTAAAAATCAGAAAAATATTTACGTAAGAGATTGGATAAAAGGAATTAGGGAAAAGTTCGGCAATAAACAAATAACGGTTGGTACTTCAGTTCGTGAAATATTTAAAGCCCTAAAAATGAATAAAACAGTTGGAATTGTTGGCGATCAAAGAGGTCCGAGAGATGGAGTAAAAGTAAACTTTTTTAGTAGAAAAACTTCAGTTTTTGTTGGAACAGCTTCAATTGCTTTAAAAGTAAACTGTCCGGTAATAATTGCATTTTGTATTAGAAATTCAGAGCATAAATATGATATTATTTTAGAAGAGATGGAAATTCCGAATAATCAACTTTCTACAGAAGAAAAAATTCTATCATTTAATCAAAATTATATGAGTTTTCTGGAAAAAACAATTAAGTTGTATCCCGATCAATGGTTGTGGATGCATAATATTTGGAAATATTAATAAGAAACTTCCGAAATATTCAAAATGCCATTCCCGTGCAAACATGAATCTACTTAATACTCATGGATTCCCACTTTCGTGGGAATGACAAGTACTATTAATATAAATTATCCAGAAGTTTCAATAAATAAAATTATCAATTTGCCAAAGATTTTGTTTTCTTTTTCTTGTTATATTTACACATCAAAATTTTATAAAAATGAAAATAAATTTTAAAGAACTACTTAAAACAAGCATTTATATTACACCCGATATTTTCAGTCATGAAACTGTTAGATATAAATTTAAACTAACTCAAATACTGCTTTACATTCTTACCTTTTCAGTTCTCATAATTCTTTCAACAATTTTTATATTAAGTGTAACACCGTTAAGAAATGCAATTTTTTATTATGAGAATAGTGAGTTAAAAAATCAAGCAGAAAAAACAGTTGAGTTGGAAAGGAAAATTATCTTTCTCACCAAAGAATTAGAATCAATTTCTTCGACAAACAAAAAATTAAAATACGCTTATTTACTTGCAACATCTGATTCTATTGATACTTCAGACGCAATTTATGATAGTCTTAGATACGAACCCAACAAAAATTTACCATATGGCGGAAACATTTTGTTTGTATTTAATTCGCTGTTGGATAAAATATTCTTGAATCAAAGCGAAGATAAAAGTATTTTTATCAAACCAAGTAAAGGATTAATAATTAACGAGTTCAAACCGCAAGAAGGGCATTTTGGTGTTGATTTTGCTGTTGCATCGGGTTCTTCAATTTTTGCAGCTTCGGGCGGATTAATTATTTTTGCAGATTATACCTTGGATGATGGAAATAAAATTATTATTCAACATGAAAATGGATATATTTCTATTTATAAACATTGTTCATCAATTTTAAAAAATGAAAGAGATTTTGTAGTGCAAGGTGAAATGATTGGTTTAAGCGGAAATACTGGCAAAAATACTACCGGTCCGCATCTTCACTTCGAAATTTGGAA